>NZ_CAJNOB010000071.1 GCF_905250085.1 Candidatus Methylacidithermus pantelleriae | reverse complement strand
ACGATATTTTTGAGATGGCTTCATTTTTGAGATGAGTTCTAGAAAGGTCGTCAGAGGAGGCTGCCAAAGCCGGCTTGTGATACTTCCAACCCGTTGAAGGCGATCCGTTTCTAGCCACCATTTTTCACCCCTACGAGCTTTTGGCTGAAAAAGTGTTTCCTCCGTTGTTTCGCGGTCGTTCGCGAAGAAGCTTTAGAAGACAAAAAAGTGTCCGAAAAAGCCACCAGCAAGTTGGCTTTTTCCTTGGATTAACCGTAACGCAGGCACTGGAGAACGGAAGAAAAAGCCCTTTGCCGCGCAAGGCTTTGCTAGATAGGAGGGCAAAGCGCCACAACGCGGTTGTGATCAGGTTCCGTAGCGCAGTTCTTGGGTGGCGCGGGGAAAAGAGATTTTTTTCCCCGAATAGGCGCTATGAGTTGAAAAAACCGACGGCCGGACACCCACCCAAACGAGCCGGCGGCCTGAAAACTCCTTTTACCCCCAGATCAATGACTGCGGATTGGTCCCATGATCCGGCTAACCTCAAGGGAATCATCCATCGAAAGATCCGGGTCGACGTCCCAAACCGCACGCCGAAAACTGGATCGCCTTCGAAGAGAGAAGTGGGGTAAACGACACGAAACATCGGAAAAACCACGCGAAAACGCTCCGGCTTTCTCCTCGTAACCGGCAAATGTCTGCCGCAAGGATGGATGACCCGCGCCCCTTCTTACGGACAGGGAATCGGATTGGAGCTAGAAATCCGCCCAAAGCCAATCATTCGCACCAGGGTACCCCTCAATCGCAAGGGAGTTCTGGCTCCGGCCCACCCCATTTCAGCCGCTTCCGCGTGCTTTTACCTGAGGGACTCCCCTCTCTAGATTTCTTTTCCGGCTTGAGCAATAGCCATCGTGGCATCCGCCCGCAATCCCTCTTGGCCACGTTCGGTCGCGGTGGCCTGGCCCAAGCCTCACAATCCCCCCGAAGCCAGCAGTTTGCCACACCGATGGACAAAGAACTTGGCATTGGTCCAAAAAAACCGTTCAACCGCCGCAACCCACCGATCTTTCAAGACGCATCCCGCCAAAAGCCGAACCTGCCTCCCTTCCCAGGCTCCCTTGAAGGCAGCGGCAAAAACCCTCTCCATCTCTCGTTGACCCGACCTGCCCTAACCGAGCCGCGCAGGGAAGAGGCCAAGACACTCCCCTTGCCTCACACCCGTCCCTTCTTGCAGCATACGCCCAACCGAACGCCCCTTTTTGCATCGCACCTTGCTTCCGCTACCGCGTAATACCCCGCTGAGACTTGGAGATAAATTCCACAAGCTCAACAATCTCGGAGAGTGGGCGCAGACGATTCCGAATCGCCTCCAAAGCCTGGGCCGTGTTGAGTCCCTCTTCGTAGAGGATCTGGTAAGCTAAACGAAGTTCCCGGATCGTTGCGGAAGGAAAACGTCGCCTTCGCAATCCTACGAGGTTAATCGATCGGACACGAGCCGGATTTCCGTCGACAAGCATGTACGGAGGAACGTCTTGAACAATCTTACTACAACCTCCGATCATCGCATGCCGACCGATCCGACAAAATTGGTGAACGCCAGCAAGGCCCCCCACGGTCACATAGTCCTCAACCACCACATGTCCACCCAAAGTCGCTGCGTTGGAAAACACACAATAGCTTCCAATCCGGCAATCATGCGCTACGTGGGAATAGGCCAAGAACGTGTTGTGAGATTCAATAACTGTCACCGAACCCCGAGCCGTCCCCCGGTTGACCGTGGTAAACTCCCGAAAGACGTTACAGGCACCGATTTTCAGATACGTAGGCTCGCCTTCATACTTGAGATCCTGGGACTTCTGTCCAATCGAAACAAACGGGTAGAACTCGTTTTCCTCTCCAATCTCCGTTTTGCCGACAATCGACGCATGGTGATGGACACGACAACGAGCTGCCAGCCGTACTTCACTTCCGATATAGGCATAAGGCCCAATCTGTGCGCCCTCTCCAATCTCGGCCCCAGGCTCGATGATGGCCGTTGGATGGATAATCGTGCGCATGATCTCTGTTTTCACGGGTCTTACGGAGCTGTGAGAGCAAACAAAAGCTCCCCTTCGCATACGACGTCGTCGTGCACGAAACAACGCCCCTTGGCCTTGGCAATGCTTCCACGCGATCGCACAAGCTCTACCTCGATGATTAAGGTGTCTCCCGGTCGAACCGGCCTCCGGAATTTCACCCGATCTGCGCTCATGAAGTAGCCAAGCTTACCGGCATTCTGAGCTTGCCGCAGGAATAGAATGCTCGCCAGCTGCGCCATAGCCTCAATCTGGAGCACGCCAGGCATAATCGGGTGGCCTGGGAAATGACCTTGAAAATATGGTTCGTTAATGGTAACGGCCTTTTGTCCTACGGCTCGAGTGTTCTCTTCGAACTTAAGAACGCGATCGATCATGAGGAACGGGAACCGATGAGGAAGGATCTTTAGGATCTCTCCGACTTCTAAGGCACCCTCCCCAACGGGAATCAATTCTACGGGCATAAGGCGAGACAAGTATTCCCTGTGTTGGCGATGAATCGCTTTGGCTAGCTCAACGTTTAACGCGTGACTCGGCTTTGCGGCTACGATATGAGCTTTTAAGCGTTTCGGAAAAAGGGCGAGGTCGCCGAGAATGTCCAAGATCTTGTGCCGCACAAACTCATCTTCGAACCGCAAGGGTTCTCGAGCGTAAATGGCCCCATCTCGGATGATGATTGCGTTTTCGATACTCCCTCCCTTGATGAGGCCCTTCTGCATCAGGGTTTCCAGCTCCTCGAAGAACACAAAAGTTCGAGCCGGCGCAATTTCCTCTACAAACCGCTGCGAGTCGTACTCCCAAAGGAGAAACTGGGTAAATTTCTTGGTATGGCTTGCGTGCGTACAACTGATCCGAAGTTGCTGGCAGGGCCAAGCCGCGATATGCGCTCCCTCTGGCCCTTCTACCCACACCGGCTCGCGTAACTCGTAAAAGGAGGCAGGCTTGTCCTGCTCGATGATTCCCGCTTTTTGGATCATGTCTACGAAAAACTGGGCGCTACCGTCCCCGATGGGAGGTTCGTTGGCATCTAGCTCGATGACGGCATTGTCAATCCCACATCCTCGCAAGGCAGCCAGCACATGCTCGACCGTGTGAATTTTGACACTCCCTTCTCCCAGGCTGGTGGCTCGCTCGGTCCGTCGCACATTCTCGATCTGCGCAAGCAAAGTAGGTTCGTCCGGCAAATCTACTCGCCGGAAGAGGTATCCTGTATCCGGGGGAGCCGGTAGAAACCGGATGGTAACCTTTGACCCTGTATGGAGAGCTGTCCCCTGAGCCGCTACCGGAGATGCTAACGTTCGCTGTTTCGGCGCTGGCATTTGACGGATCTAACCCTCTAGCTCATTCTTTGGCAAGAGCGAGACTTTGCGCGCTACCGTCCATTTTTTTCGCCGCACTCGGGACCTGCTTTTGGCGTTAGGGCTGGTCTTTGCGGTCGGATGTTCGCCTGGGATCCGTCCAGAGCGAAAGGCTTGTCCTCTACCGGCGGAGCCAGAAGTTTGGTCCGGTCGCCAAGGAAAGCCAGGGGGGGTCTTTGTCGACACGGTGCCCGGGGAACCCAATACCTTCAACTGGTTAGTGAGCGAAGATGCTACTTCGGCCAGTTTTCTAGGGCTCCTTTTCGATGGCCTTACAAGCTGGGACCCGGTTCGCGAGAAGGTTATCCCCGCGTTGGCTCGGAGCTGGGAGGTGGGACCCGATAACCAGACCTTCACATTCCATCTGCGCAAGGGTCTACGCTGGAGTGACGGAATCCCGCTCACTGCTGATGACGTTCTTTTTACGTTCCAGTGCCTCTACGATCCCCGCTATCCTAACCGGTACGGACTCGAATTTACGGTCAAAGGCAAGCCCTTTTTGGTAGAAAAAGTCGACCAGTGGACGGTACGGATTCGAACACCAGGTATTTTTGCCCCTTTTCTTCGTAATGTGGGCGATCTACCCATTATGCCGCGCCATATATTGGAAACCGCCTGGGAAAATGGTACCCTCCAAAAACAATGGACGGTCAGCGACGCCCAACGTCACCCGGAACGGCTCGTCGGAACCGGGCCATACCGCATTCGCTCCTACCGACCTGGGGAAAGGATTGTCCTGGAGCCCAATCCTTGCTATTGGAAAGTGGATCTCCACGGCGTCCGCCTTCCCTATATCGACTTTCTCATTACCCGGTTTGTCAAGGACCAGAACGCTAGCCTCATCGCCTTTGCTTCCGGCCAGACCGACGCTGAGTCGATCGCCCCGGACCAGGTAGGATGGGTTCAACGGCTCGCCCCGATCCATCATTTCCGGATCTATGACCGCGGCCCTTCGACGTCGAGCACCTTTCTTTGGTTTAACCAAAATCCGGGCCGCAATAAAGACGGCAAGCCTTTCGTGGATCCGGTCAAACTTCGCTGGTTTACCGACCGGCGCTTTCGCCAGGCAATCTCCTACGCGATTGATCGAGAAGGGATGGTACGGGGTGTGCTCTTCGGACGGGGAGCGCCCTTGTGGGGGCCGGAAAGCCCCGCAAACACCAAGTGGTACAATCCCAACGTAAAAAAATATCCCTACAACCCGTCCCAAGCTCTCGCGTTACTGGCAGAGGCAGGGTTTGTTCGAGGTGACGACGGAGTCCTTCGGGATTCCCGCGGAAATGTGGTTCAATTCACACTCCTCACCAACCAGGAAAATCCCTTGCGAACAGCGATGGCGACCGTGATCAAGGAAAACCTTAAGGCGATTGGGATTGAGATGGAGCTTCAGTTTCTCGACTTTGGAGCCCTCGTCAATAAAATTGCCGACTCCTACGACTATGAAGCCTGCCTGCTCGGCCTCACAGGGGGAGGAGATCCCGCCGACGGTATGTCCGTTTTCTTGAGCAAAGGAAGACTACACCAATGGTATCCTAACCAGCCACACCCTGCCACACCTTGGGAAGCACGAATTGACGAGCTTATGGAAAAGCAGCTTTCGACCCTCGACGAAGCGGTCCGAAAAAAGTGTTACGACGAAGTCCAGGAGATCATGAGCGAAGAGCTTCCTTTCATTTACCTAGTCACCCCCAATGCCTATGCGGGGCTCAAAGAACGGTGGTACAACATTGACGTTCCCAAGATTGGCTCGATCGTCTGGAATCTCGATCGCCTTTGGACCCCCTGATCTTCTATGATGACCTTCATTCTTCGGAGAATCCTTGCACTGATTCCCCTACTACTCGGCGTAACGGCTCTGGCTTTTCTTCTGATGAGTCTTGCACCCGGAGACTTTCTTACCCCTATCAAAGCGCAACGGGATGTGGATCCCCAATATATTGCAAGGCTGGAACAGGACTTTGGGTTAAAAAGACCTTGGTACATCCAGTACTTCTATTGGCTGCGCAATGTCCTAGGTGGTGACTTCGGTTACTCGTGGACCTACAAAGTACCCGTCCTTGAACTTTTATGGCAAAGAGCTCCCGCAACAGTGCTGCTCAACCTGTGTTCGCTCCTTTTTGCCTGGAGCCTTGCCATTCCCTTGGGGGTGCTTTCGGCTATGTACAAGGACTCCTGGCTCGATCGATTCACTAGCTTCGTTGCCTACCTGTCGCTCTCGATTCCCGAGTTCTTCTTAGGTCTGCTCGCGGTATTTCTTGCCGCACGAACCGGGTGGTTCCCGATCGGTGGTCTCACGTCGCTCGAGCATGAACTTTTTCCTCCCGTGCTTCGTATACTGGACGTGCTGTGGCACCTTGTTCTCCCGACCCTCGCCTTGGGTGTTGGAGGTATCGCTGGAATCCTACGGATCATGCGGGCAACTGTGCTCGATGTTATTCGAGCAGAATACGTCATGACAGCCCGCGCGAAAGGCCTCCCCGAACGTGTGATTTTCTTTCGACATATCTTACGCAATGCGATTAGCCCGGTTCTAAGCTCCATCGGGTATGTCTTTTCGGGACTATTGAGTGGATCTCTTCTTGTGGAAAACGTTTTCAATTATCCTGGTCTTGGACAACTCATTTATTCAGCCTTTCTTCGAAAGGATCAGTTTCTTGTCTTAGGATCCATTGTCATTAGCTGTCTGCTTTTGGTTCTGGGCAATCTTCTATCGGATTTGCTCTTGGCCTGGAACGATCCAAGGATTCGCTATGAGAGATAGGCTTTTGGTTCGATTCTTTCTCCGTCCAAGAGCCTTAACCGCTGCAAGCCTTTTGTTTTTCCTCTATTTTCTTGCCCTTTTTGCGCCCTTCCTTGCCCCCTATGAACCCTCAAGCCAGGCGCTTGGAGAGACCTTCCACCCTCCGAACCGAATCTTTTGGGCCAACGGTGGGTTTCGAGTGCAACTGTACCGTAACGTGGACCCCACTGCGGCCGAATACCGGCCTATCCCGGGAAAGTCAGTGCCCCTGAAGTGGTTGGTTCACGGGTTCCGTTACCGCTTCCTTGGGATTCTCCCCTGCGATCTTCATCTTTTCGGCGTCGATCCGCCGGTCCGGATTTATCTTTTGGGAAGTGACAGCACGGGAAGAGATGTGTTTTCTCGGCTTCTCTACGGAGCTCGCGTCTCTCTATCCATTGGTCTGGTCGGCGTGACCCTCACTACTGGACTCGGTCTACTCGTCGGCGGCTTGGCTGGGTATTTTGGGGGTATCTGGGATTCCCTAGCCATGAGGACAAGCGAGCTTCTCATGGCTATTCCTGGTCTTTACCTGCTTCTTGCCCTCAGAGCCGCATTTGCCTCCCATTTTAGTTCCGATCAAATGTACTTCCTTATCCTTATTATCCTCAGTCTCATCGGCTGGTCTTCCCCCGCTCGAATCTTTCGCGGTCTTGTTCTATCGCTTCGTGAGATGCCTTTTATTCAAGCCGCGCGCGTTTTGGGTCTATCGCCATGGAGGATTTTATGGCGTCATCTTCTCCCTAACCTCCTGAGTTACCTTTTCGTGTCTAGCACGCTCAGCATTCCCGGTTATATTTTGGGCGAAGCTGCTTTAAGTTTTCTAGGTATTGGAATTCAAGAGCCATCGGCATCTTGGGGGCTTATGCTCGCCCAAGCACAGGACATCAAGGTCTTCGCGCTTAACTTCTGGTGGTTACTCACGCCAGGGGTGGCCATTGCCCTTACGGTCATTTGCTTTAATGTTTTGGGCGATGCATTACGGGATGCCGTCGACCCGCGGATGGAGCTACAGACGCGGTGAAAGGAACGAGTGTTCCGGTTCCCTTGTAATAAGAAGTAACCAAAGCAAGCCTTGGAAAGGATAACACAATGAGCGCTCGACAAGAAATTTTACAGGTCCACAATCTTACTGTTAGCTTTTCCAACCGCGATGAAGAAGTCATCGCTGTCAATGGAGTATCCTTTACGATCTGCGAGGGTGAAAAACTCGCGATGGTGGGAGAAAGCGGAAGTGGCAAAAGTGTTACAGCCTTATCGCTGGCCCGACTTCTTCCCACACCTCCGGCCTTGTATCGCTCGGGACAAATCCTCTGGTTGGGCGAAGACGTCTTGCAAATGGATTCATCCAGGCTGCGACGGGTGCGAGGAAAAGGGATTGCTTACATCTTTCAGGAACCGTCGACTTCCCTCAATCCCGTGTTGACGATCGGATTCCAAATCGAAGAAGCCCTGGCTCTCCACCGGCCGGATGTCTCCGACCGCAGGGAGGAAGTCATTCGCCTGTTGCGAGAAGTTGGAATCCCGTCTCCGGAGCTTCGATACCGAGCCTACCCGCATGAACTGAGCGGCGGAATGCAGCAACGCGTCATGATCGCAATGGCACTGGCCTGCCGACCCAAGCTTCTCGTAGCCGACGAGCCCACCACCGCACTGGATACTACGGTGCAAGCCCAAATCATGGAGCTGCTTCGAAAAATAACGGCAAAGGAAGCAATGGCGGTCCTTTTCATTACCCACAACTTCGGTCTCGTTAAAGATTTTGCAGATCGGACCATGGTGATGTTTCGCGGAAAAATTGTCGAGCAAGGGCCGACTCGCGACATCCTCCACAATCCTAGCCATCCCTACACCCAGGCTCTCCTTTCGTGCGTGCCTCGACTGGGAGAGCACAAAAAACGTTTAGCCACCATTGATTATGACCAATTGGAACTAGCCATGAGCCAACCATGAGTTCATCTCAGGTCCCCATCCTCGAAGTCCAAAACCTTAAGGTCTACTTTCCCATTCGTTCCGGTTTGTTTCGTCGAACGTCTGGATGGATCCGCGCGGTAGATGACGTATCCTTTCGGCTTCGCAAGGGAACAACTACAGGTCTTGTCGGGGAAAGTGGCAGCGGAAAAACAACGATTGGTCGCGCGATTCTCCGACTGATACCGATTACCTCAGGAAAAATTTTTTACGAAGGCAAGGAAATTGTCTCCCTCTCTTCGAAAGAGTTTCGGCCCTACCGCAAAAAGATCCAAATGGTTTTCCAGGATCCCTATAACTCCCTCAATCCAAGGCTTACGATTGAACAGACAATAGGGGAAGCCCTCGAAATCCATTTTCCACAGCTCAATCGTCGCCAACGGCGGGACCGTATCGCAGAGCTTTTAAACAAAGTCGGTCTCAAGGCGGAACACATGGACCGCTATCCACATGAGTTTAGCGGCGGACAGAGACAAAGAATTGGGATTGCTCGAGCTCTTGCTGTAGAACCTGATCTTTTA
This sequence comes from Candidatus Methylacidithermus pantelleriae, assembly GCF_905250085.1. Classification (GTDB taxonomy): domain Bacteria; phylum Verrucomicrobiota; class Verrucomicrobiia; order Methylacidiphilales; family Methylacidiphilaceae; genus Methylacidithermus; species Methylacidithermus pantelleriae. Next base: position 65,885 of record NZ_CAJNOB010000071.1, on the reverse strand, counting down.
GTATGTGACGAACCTGTGAGCGCCCTCGATGTTTCCGTGCAAGCACAGATCGTCAACCTTCTCATGGACCTTCAAGCTGAATTAGGTCTTACCTACCTTTTCATTTCCCACGATCTGGCGCTTGTCGAACATATTAGCGATATGGTTTTAGTACTTCAATCAGGGAAACTCGTCGAGGCAGCGCCCGCCGAAGAAATCTATCGCAATCCCCGACATCCATATACACAGAAGTTACTGGAGGCTGTGCCTAAGCTTTGAGCTACAAGGAAAGTTGGCCGAGCGGCCCGACGGATTCGGCTCGATTCAAGGGGGGCCTGTCCGGTATTGAGCAATGGCATCGTTAGCTACTGAAACGCAAAACGGGGATTTTGCAATTGGCGCTCTTCGGCCAATGTAGGCCGCTTGGATGTGGAACCACAGCGCTCGGGCCGGGATTTTCAAGGCAGCAAGGATGTGGCAAGCCCCTGAGTTCCCCGGGGTGATTCCGCGCTGCTGTTCATTCCCCTAGTCAAACTCTACCGGGTGAATCGTTTGCAGGGCAGTCCACGCTTGCCCCGCGGAAAAGGAAGGCAAAAGAGCTTCGAGTTTCTTCGCAAAAAGCCCGTCTCGCAGGAAGGCCAAGACGGCAATAAAGACCTGCGCTTGCACGCACTGGGGAATCGTAGTGGCAGATGGAGCGAAGTTCCAATCCACAACTTTGCTTCCGAAAGGCTCTGTGAGCTTCGGAGAGCTCCTTATCGGCGTGGACCGCTTCCGGTGGGAAGGGGCTCTTTTCCTCCGTTTGGATGAGGTACTTCGCCTCATTACGTTTTTTCCTCTCTGGCGGCTCTTTCGGATACCTAGAGCTTGCCCGCCGAGAGGCTCCAACGAAAGTAGCGATGGCCACGATGGAGAAAAAAAAACCCGATTGACAAAGGCCGCAAGCTTTTCCGCTTTTGGCCGCTTTCCTTGTTTCATGCGCTGGACGATCCTATCCAGCTCTTCGCGGATGTTCCCATGTTCTTTTTTCAACTGATCCCTTCGTACGCCCGCCGTTCGGCACTTTCGACCACAAAGATCCATCGCCCAGAGAACGCCTCCTCGACTTCACAAACGCACCTCCTTCCCCTCTGAAGACAAGCGCTGCCGTGTGCCGCTCTGGCCCCTGCGAATGTACACCGAAAGCTGCTGGCTCCTTCGCCGGCGCAAACCCGACCAAAACCCCTTTCCCTGCTCTCCGAGGAACTCCAAGTCAGCCATCCTTACTATCCCATGATTCCCAACAAAAATGATCCGACGCAATCCAAAGCACCTTTCCCAGTCGGGGACCATCTTTTGCAGCGTTCCCAAATCGTGACAGGTGCGCCAAAAGGCAGAATGAGCGATTGGCAAGCCATTGGCCGTAAGAACCCCTGCAGAAATGTGCCAGTTTTTCTGCCACACACACCGGCTATTACCGGATCGCGCCGAACCTTCCGTGCCATCCCCAAGGATATCGGAGGAAATCAAAAAGTAGAAGAGCCTCTCAGGCTCAACAGAGAAAAGATCTCGGAGCCGCACAAAAAGCCTATCCTCGATTTTTTCCTTTCACTCGATGAGTTCTTCCAAAACGCGAGCCCACTGCCGAAGAAACCTAGGGTCTACCCAACCCCAGTCACAATCCGTCTCCGGACCGGCCGGATCCGCTCTCCTCGCCGGTCTGGGACGTACTCGGTTTCCCATCACTACGCTAAAGCTGGCTCGTCCCCGGGGCAAAGGAGCCAGTGAACGACAAGAACGAACACTCGGTCGGCCAGCGAAAGCTCTCAGTCGTCCTCCTTTTTTTCCTCGAAAAAAAACCCTTCCAGAGCGAGCTCCTGCCACAGATGCCTGGCAACGAGCATCGGATCCCAAGCTCTGGAGTCCTTCGCCTCGACTCTACCCGCCCAAGCAACTCCACCAGCCGATCCAGATGAGCCGCCAAAACATCCTTGCGCCCAAGGGTAGTGATCAATCGCTGCTTGATCCCCCATTCTCTCGATAGCGTTCCACCAAGGGAAGATACTCCACCACCGCCCCTTCTTTCTGACAAAGGCGCATGGTAGGAACAAACATGACCTATCATCGCCACCCTTCCCTCATAGAACCAAAAGAAAGCGGGTACTTCGCAAAAAAGTTGTTCAGAGATGTCGCTAGCTTTTTTTCAAAATTGCGCTCTCTCCCTCTGGAGCAGTCGACAAAATCGCCGGTCTTTCCCAAAGATGGATGGCAGGCCTATCGACCGCTAACCCTAGGGGAGACCCCATCCCCCTCCTCCAGGCGTTTCAATACTCACACGATTGTGAGGTCCCACTTCAAAAGAGATTTTTCCAGGGAGGACTTGCACCTGCCCATCTTTAGTTTGAAGCGTGTTACGACCACAAGAGGCAGGCTCTCCTCCCTGCAGCCCATACGGAGCGAAGCGACGCCGGTCGGAAAGAATCGAAACCCAAGCGTGGGTGAGAAATTCGATTTCACGATGGATACCATCCCCCCCTCGAAAGCGTCCAGCCCCTCCCGAACCCTTCCGCACGTGATAAGCCCGAATTCGGACCGGAAACTCGTGTTCCACAGCTTCAACGGGGGTGTTGAGGGAATTGGTCATGTGGGTGTGAACCGCACTGTCACCTGGTCCGAGGGGGCCTCCACCCATTCCCCCACCGATGGTTTCATAGTAGGCAAAAAGTCGGCCCGACCGCGGGTCACGTCCCCCGAAGGCGAAGTTATTCATTGTGCCTTGGCTTGCTGCAGGAACGCGATCCGGCACCGCCTTGAAAAGGGCTTTCAATAGGGTGTCGACAATACGCTGGGAAGTCTCCACATTCCCCGCCCCCACGGCGCAAGGATAGGTAGCTGCCACCACCGTTCCTTGCGGAATGTGAAGGGTCAGCGGACGCAAGAGACCTGAATTGGCTGGCGCATCTGGCGTAAATAACGAGCGAACTACGTAAAAAACACACGAAATCGTTACGGCCTCAGTCGCGTTTACGCCACTTGGGCATTGGGGAGAAGAACCAGAAAAATCAATCTCCGCTCGATCGCCAAAAAACACCATCCGAACGGCGATTTTCACCGGTGCTTCGGAAAATCCGTCGTCGTCCAAATAATCTTCTGCCTCATAGCTCCCCGGAGGGACTCGGGAAAGTTCTACGCGTAGAAAACGTTCCGAGTAGTCTAAAAGGGCCTCCATGGCTTCCGAAAGCTGGCTGACACCATACCGTTTCATGAGAACGCGAAGCCGACCTTCGCCGGCTTCATTGGCCGCTCGTTGCGCTAAAAGATCCCCTTCCCTCTCCCATGGGGTTCGAACATTGGCAAGAACCAGTTGCCAAATGTCGTTCTGCAATACCCCTTTTTTCCAAAGAAGCACGGGGGGAATCCGGAGGCCTTCTTGAAAAACTTCTCGACACAACCCCATGGAACCGGGCGTCATCCCGCCCACGTCACTATGATGGGCGCGGCTGGCAACATAAAAGACCGGTGTATCCTCGTCGGGTGCATAGACCGCGCTTACCATCGTTAGATCCGGCAGATGGGTTCCCCCCGCGAATGGATCATTAGCAATGGCCACATCACCAGGTTCCAAGATGGGCATCCGCCGCACAATTTCGGAAACCGCGGCCGGGAGGGAACCCAAGTGGACCGGCATGTGGTCTCCTTGGGCCACCAACCTTGCGTGGCGGTCAAAGATGGCGCATGAGTAGTCTCGTCGTTCCTTAATATTTGGGGAAAAGCCTGTGCGACGGAGCACGATCCCCATCTCTTCCGGCACGGCTTCAAGAAGCGCCCGAAAAATGCCTAGCTGGACCGCGTCCATTGGCTTTGTCTCCTAATCCTAAGGTTACCCATCACATCGACCGACCCACGCCAGCCGGGAGGGATCACCGTGGTCCCGCCGTATTCTGTCACGATCACCGGACCCTCTAACTCATCTCCTGGCCGCAGAGCACTTCGTGGCACGTAATGGACCGGCCAATCTCTTCCCAAAAAGTAGGCTCGCCCGCTTCTTACCTCTTGGCAGATTTCGCTTTGGACCATGAGGCCTTTCGGTTTGGGTTTCGGGATACGCACTGTTGCCCGCGCTGTCACCAGTTCCACGGGCCAGTTCTGTTGCGCATAACCGTACCGCTTGCCATGAAGGCTGTGAAATTCTTCCAAGAAGCTGGCTTTCCAGGGCACCGTAAGCTCATACGATTGGCCACGGTAGCGGAGGTCACAGTACCTTTGGAAAATGGCCTCTCCCCCCGCAAAGCCTTCTGCCTCAAGTTCCCGCACAAGTTTTTGCTCCAGTTCTTCGAACACCAACTCCCACCTTCCTAACGAACCAGCACTAGCCTCGCATAGGAGTGTCTTCGAAGCATCTAATACGGTTTCGGCACAAAGAGCACCCCAAGCAGAAACAAGACCCGGAAGCGGAGGAACCAGTACTTCGTCGATCCCGAAAAGCTCTGCCAGTTCACACGCATGAAGTCCACCGGCCCCTCCAAAGCTTATTAGAATAAAATCTCTGGGATCCCAGCCCCGAGCGAGCGAGACGGCCCGAATCGCTCGAGCCATGTGCGTATTGGCGATTTCCAAAATGCCTTGTGCGACTTCGGAAATGTCTTCCTCACCGCTTCCCCCTCGAAAACGCTGGCAAAATCGAGCTAGACCCTTCCATGAACGTTCCAACGCTTCCTGTCTCTCTCCCAACAACAAAGACCGTGGATCCAGTCGCCCCAATACCAGATGCGCATCCGTTACGGTCGGTTCCGTACCGCGACCCAAACATAGCGGACCCGGATCAGCCCCAGCACTTTGCGGCCCAACCCTAAGAGCCCCACCCGCGTCTACCCACGCGATCGAACCTCCCCCTGCCCCTACGCTCTGTACGTCAACGACTGGCAGTGGAAGCGGCAACCCATCAATGGTCGATTCCTTCGTTCGAAAAATTTCTCCGTCCACAAGACTCACATCCGCAGAGGTCCCTCCAATATCCAGGGTAATCACTCGAGAAAGGCCAGCTTCTTGTCCAACGGTCCACCCACCGTAAACGCCTGCTGCCGGACCAGAAAAAATCGCCCGGACAGGAAACTGAGCCGCTAGGGTCGGAGACACCCATCCTCCATTAGATTGCATGAGCCAAAAGCGTTTTCGCTTGATCGATCGAGCGACTCGGTCTACCCCAACGCGCAGTTTTTCTAAATAGGCGGTAACCTTTTGCTGAAGGTACGCATTAAGGACAGTCGCTGAGGCACGTTCATATTCCCGAAATTCGGGTAAAACCTCGCAGGAAAGCGAAACAGGAAACCCCGCTTCGCGGAGAATCTCCCCAGCCACTTGCTCGTGAAGTGGTTTTCGAAAGGAAAAAAGAAAGCAGACAGCGACCGATTCGATCTGCTCCTTCCGCAAAGAGTCTAGAAGCGCCCTGACTTCTGCCGGATCCAGCTCCTGCTCAATCAGGCCGTCGGGAAGGACACGCTCAGCTAGACCCCATCGCCATTGCCTGGGGACAAGGGGAGTCGCCTTCGATGGCCCCAGGCGATAAAGCTCGCGTCGATTCTGCCGACCAATCTCCAAAAGATCCTCAAAACCACGAGTCGTTACGAAAGCCGTTCGGGCCCCTTTGCGCTCCAAAACCGTATTGGTGGCAACCGTTGTGCCGTGAATCACTTCTAGTTCCTGAGCTTCAGGCACGGCTTCCATCACCTGTTGTAATCCATCCAGGACAGCACGTTCGGGTTCGCCCGGGGTCGAAGGGAGCTTGAATGACCAAATCCTTTCCGTGTCAGCAACCACGAAGTCCGTAAACGTGCCCCCAGTGTCGATTCCAATCTGCAGCATGGTCCCTATCCTTCCCGCTCAAAGTGACCAGAGCGCTTTTCAACGCATCGCATTTATCCTGTTTGGCCACCTAGTTGCTAGCAACCTTTAGCCAACTTTGCGGAAAAAAGCTTATGCGAAGCAGATGAACACTAGCCCAGCAACTCTTCTGCCAAGGTCTGGCTTTCAAAGAGGACCATTTTCCTTGAGTTTCTCTTGGCGCTTTTTCGACCGGAATCGCCGTCGACCAATCAAGTGACTGTCCCCGGTCTCAATAGGAAAAAGGGCGCAACGCTCGTAAAGGGTGCAAGGGCAAAGACGGCGCATCCTCTTTGTTGGCAACATCGACCGGTAGCTTTTGAATGGAATCCACGGGGTCCTAAGAGCTTCAAAGCTCGAACCGGTGGGCCGGAAAGAAAAAAAGAGGCCAGCCCATTGGCAAAGAAAACTGGATGGAGCAGCGCGGAGTAAAAGCGGCCAAAGCTTTTCATCCCTACGGGATGAGTGGTTCTCCCTCCAACGCATTGCTAGCTACGCAAAGGTGATTTTGAGGATGCTCTGGCGCTTCTTCTTCCGGTAGCCCACGCTTTTTTCGGTCCGGAAAGTGCCGTGCGTAAAGGATCAAGAAAAAGCACCATTGGAAACAGAGGAAGAAACAACGGCCGAAGGGCCGTCTTATAATCGATCGGCGGACGGAGGACAGAGATACAAAGCCGGTATTGCAGGGAAAGCGAGTGCTCCCAATCGATCGCCCTCCACCGGCCAATCAAGCGGCGAGGTGCCTAAACGAAGGAGAAAACCCCCAAAAAGCGATCCTCACCCACGAAGACCGGCTACCAACCAAAAGACTTTTTGTAAGAAAAAGCCGAAGAAGACAAAAAGAGATAGGTGGCGCGGTACGGGATCTTTATCACCTGGGCCTGATTCCTGGGTGGCAAAGCGGGAGCTACTCCCCCGTGGGTGTCCAGCCGGGCAACGTGAGTCGCTTTTGCCAACAGTCCGCGACCCTTCTCACCGTGCACGCGAAGCAGTAACCACGGAAGGTCTTTCGGGTTTTTTGCCGGAACCAACGTGATTGGCGGGAGCTTGCCTTTCAGTCGTGTGCCATCGCGAAACGACCAGCGAGGACCTGGAACATGCCTCCCAATCACCCGGTGGCTACTATCGTAAAGGGTCGCCTCCGGCCCAATAAGCTCCCACTGAGGAACACTGCCGCCGGTTGGAGGTGGGTTCGCAGAAGCACGGTAAACTTGGTAACCTTCGGCAAGCGCGACCCCGACAATAGAGCTGTGCCGAGGTAGAGGTAAAACACCTTCCCCAAAGACGCACACCTGCGTGAGAAAGAAAACGAAAAGGTTTAAAAGAACTCGATCCAGGGCGAAGAAAAACTTGAAGCGCATGCTTCTCGAGTAACCAGGACAACTAGCTCCGTCAAGCACGTGGCTCCTTGTCAGAAGACTGATGTTTTGCGTCGCACCCTTTCCTATCCATCCTAATAAACAACACACCGGTGCTGAACGGGCCAACGAAAACAAAGGGTAAACGGGGATAGTAGGAACAGCTATCCTTAGAGGACTCATTGCGAAAACGTAACAAAAGGGAATGTTGAGTCAGCCGCTGCGCGCAGCAACCTACAAAGAGCCACCCGTGCTGTGGACCTCACACGAACGAGCCAGGTGATAGCGAAGCCATGGGGAGAACTCGAAAAAGCTTGGCACGGTGCCAGCAGGCTCCTTCGGACACGCAAGGGGTCCTAACCAACTGAGCGGGGCTTGCATGCAAGCATTCAAAGTGCGCCGGGGGGATCTAAGTCTGGGTTCCATGCCGAAGCGGTTACGTCCCTATTCCGCCACCGAGCGCTCGGTTCCAACACCCGCCCAAGCTGGAGTGCCAAGGGGACCAACGAGGAAAGCCAGGATGGCTGCTCGATGGGTTTGGTCAGGCCTCCTTTTATCCGGGGTCAAGAGCTGTAGAAAAAATCTGAAGATCAATGGCAAATTCGCGAGGCTAGTCATATGAAGCTCAGCAAATGGGCAAAAAAGCAAGGTGTCTCGTACAAGGCAGCCTGGCGCTGGGTACGACAAGGGAAAATGCCGGTTCCCTTCGAACACACGCCGACCGGAACAATCCTGGTCAAGGAACCTCAAGGTTCGAATGATGCTGTGGCTCTCTACGCCCGTGTGTCGAGCGTGGAGCAGAAGGCAGACTTGGACTAGCAGATGGGCCGGCTCGTGGAGTACGCTAGCCAAAAGGGCTGGGCAGTCACGAAAGCCGTCTCTGAAATTGGACCGGGAGTCAATGGAGTGCGACCCAAGCTTTTGCGCCTACTGTCCGATTTAGGTGAACGTCATCGTCGTAGAACATCGAGATCGGCTCTTGCGTTTCGGCTTTGAGTACGTGGAAGCAGCTCTGGCGGCTCAACAGCGGCGTATTGTAGTGGTCGAGCCTGGTGAGGTTATGGATGACTCGGTCGAGGACATAATGGAGGTCCTAAGATCTTTTTATAGCCGTCTCTATGATCGCCGTTCCGCCCGGATTATGGCGCAGAAAGCTCTAGAGGTCATCAAAGGCAAAGATTGGGTATAGCAAACCGATGGGAGGTGGACCCCAAGCGTGCTGGGCCTACCCCAAGTCGCTACGCATGCTGCAGTGCACGGCTAGACTTCGGAGGATCCAGGGTAGCATTGTAGAGGACTAGAATAGCTTTCCCCATCTGTCATGCCCCTAGGTCAGTGAGGGAGGCCCTACCGAAGAACCAAAAGCCCCATATGGATCTGTGGCATTGCGTTGACGGTTCCAAGGGCCGTTACGGCGGCCTCGAACGTTTGCGAGAGACTCTCTGGAGGTCCCTCCCGCCAACGAATGAACTGACTGCGTGGCTCGAGGCCTTCTCTTGTGTTGTCGTTCCTAGCTGGAACGATATACGGAGAACGAACCCCATGGGAGCCCATTCTGCGGTTCTCTGCTTTAGAGTGGCCGGATCCGTGTGGGGAAGGAGAATGTCGCAAACTTGGCACACCGCATTTGGCTTCATTACCCGCTTCCGGCGCACACGAGCGGAGACGCCGACCGGTGGGGACCGGCTTTCGGCCAGGAAAAAACGTTCCCTATGGCGCGCCTTGAGATCGCCCAATGGGTCTGGACATCGCTTGGCTTTTGCTTTGCCCGTGGTGGAGGGCTTGTGCACGCTTTACGCGGGCTGGCCTGGGCCCCCCTCAACAGTGCCACGCGAACGGAAGATCCCATCTTCCTATGGAACTTTTTTTCGGTTACAAGGTGTCAACGTACCTTTTGAGGAAACAGTCAATGAAGCATAAAGCGCTCATCTTCTCCACGTGGGTGTCGTTAGGGACCTTCCTTTTGCCTGTGTGCGGACAGGCCCAAAGCATTATCGATCTTACCTATCCCTTTGATCGAAGAACGATCTATTGGCCAACAGAACAAGGGTTCCGCTTCTGGTACAAGCGCTTCGGTCTGACCAACCGGGGATACTTTTACGCAGCTGGCGAGTTTTGTGCACCCGAACACGGGGGAACCCACATGGACGCGCCGCTTCACTTTTCGCGCAGCGGTGCAACTGCGGACCAGGTTCCCCTCAAGGCCTGTATTGGGCCTGCATGCGTCGTCGATTTCTCAAATCGCTCGGCGAAAAACCCCGACGCCACCCTTCAAGTTTCCGACATCCGCCGTTATGAATCCCGGTACGGTCGCATCCCCGATGGAGCGATCGTGGTAGCCCGCTCTGGGTGGGGTAAGTTTTGGGGCAACCGCCGGAAGTATCTAGGGAGCGATCGTCCGGGGGATATAACTCACCTACACTTTCCAGGATTTTCCGTTGAGGCGGTCCGGTTTCTTCTTCGGGAACGTCAGGTAGCTGCACTGGCTATAGACACAGCTAGCATGGACCCTGGCAACGCACTGGAGTTCCCAGTGCACCGGTTATGGCTCGGAGCCGGCCGGCCTGGTTTTGAAAATCTAGCCCACGCGGAGCTCCTGCCTCCACGGGGAGCGACTCTCTACTGCGCGCCCATGAAGATTGGAGGCGGCACGGGAGCGCCAGCCCGAATTTTTGCCGTTGTTCCGTAGAAGGGAAGATAGCTCCTAGGCTAGGACCACTTTCGTGCGCCACAAGGCATCCCCCGGGGGTAGTTTGCGCCATGAGCGTCCGCCTGAAGCAAGACAGGTGCAACTCTTAGGCCACTTTGGGCATTGGCCAAAGGACTAGAATCCAATATGGGACTTTGAACGACCTCCCTAACGAGCTTTTTGCGCAATGCTCTTAATGGTCGCGAGTTGCTCACGGGAAAGAGTAAGGTATCGAGGAACGCGGGTAAACTCAAACGGGGTCCAATAGAGAAGCCGGACGGAGTTTCCTTCGCGTTCAAAGACGAGGTTTGCGTAAAATTCGTTCCCTCGCTCTCGGACCATAAAAATCACTCTTCCGTCCCACTTCCCAGCTCCGACCCATTCATGGGTACAGTCCGGGCGGAAACGGGCCAACACCCGTTGGCGAGCCTCAAAAGGAAAAGATTCCAAATACTGGTACACGGCATCGGAAAGGAAAGGTCCAAAAGCAACACGGCGCCCCCAGGACTCTGGGACCGCTAGGGTCAGCAAGATAATGAACGCCCCACAAACTTTTCCCGGTCGAGAAAGAACAACCATGGCGATCGGACGTGAGCCGCTGGCTAAAGTTTGGTTTGGTACCATTTAGCCGTACGTTGGTTGGGATACTCCCTTCGAATAACCGGATGGAGGGGTGGTTATCGTTTTTTTCTGAACCCGAACGAGAAATTCTCGAGCAAGTTTTCGGTACGCTTGGGCTGCGGTCCCCGCTGTATCATAAGCAATGATGGGCTTGCCGTAGCTTGGTGCTTCCGCTAAACGGACGCTCCGCGGTATGACCGTGTCAAAGACAAGGGGACCTAAATGGCGCCGGACATCTTCGACCACCTGCTGGCTTAGGTTCGTGCGCACGTCAAACATCGTCATGATCACACCGAATAGCCTACTGGGGGGATTTTCCCTTGGGTTTCCAAGCTCCTGGAGGATTTGAAAGACCCTTGTCAGTCCTTCGAGAGCAAAATACTCGCACTGGAGCGGGACCAAGACCGCATCGGCGCTGGCTATTGCGGTAGTCATGACAATCCCGAGGGAAGGAGGACAATCGAGAAAAATGAACTCGTGGGGGAAGACAACTGGAAGGGAGCGAAGAAGTTGGTAGAGACGGCCTCGGAATTCGTCATTTTGAGCCATTTCAATCTCGCAACCGGCCACATTGAGCTCCGAAGGTAGAAGGGCGAGCCTGGCATAGGCGGTAGGGCGGACCTGCTGCTCGACCGTTTTCCTGCCAAGGAGGACAGAGTAAACGCTCTCTCCAGCGTTGGGGATAAATCCTAGACCACTAGTGGCATTGGCTTGAGGGTCTAGGTCCACCAACAGGGTGGCGTGCCCCATCTCTGCAAGACAGGCTGCAAGGTTGATGGCGGTGGTCGTTTTGCCGACGCCGCCCTTTTGATTAGCTACCGCAAAGACCCTCATGCCCCCTGGGCAACTTGCAAGAACTTGACAGAGAGGGAAAGATTTTTTCTAGTGCGAAAGGAGCCCTCTCTGACGAATTCCTTTGGGGAATGGAAGCGCAATGGCTTTTCGGAATGGGAAAGGTTCCCCAGTTGGCAACCGGCTCTGACCTAAGAGGTTGGGGCACTCTCGCGCATATGGAGTAAGCGTATGGGAACAACCGCAGAGCCCATGATTGAAGTCGAGCAGCTTACCAAGTCTTACGCCGGGCGCGTGGTATTGGATCGGATCAGCTTTCAAGTGACTCGAGGCGAAGTGGTAGGGTTTCTGGGGCCAAATGGTGCCGGCAAGACAACAACGATGAGGATTCTTTGCGCCTACCTGCCTCCTACCGATGGGAAGGTCCGAGTCGCCGGGTATGATGTCGTCGAAAACCCTTTGGCCGTGCGACGCCACGTGGGATACATGCCAGAAAACGTTCCGCTCTACACGGACATGCGGGTGGAGGAATACCTCGAGTACCGGGCTCGCCTCAAGGGAGTACCCAAGAAGCAATTGGCCGAAAGGGTGGCTATTGTTTGTGAGGTATGCCAACTAGCAGAGGTTCGGCACCGCGGGATCGGCGCACTTTCCAAAGGTTTTCGGCAACGGGTGGGCCTAGCGGATGCTCTTATTCATGACCCGGACTTGCTGATTCTAGACGAACCAACGATCGGGCTTGACCCACACCAGATTCGCAGCGTACGTGACCTCATCCGGGAACTCGGCAAAAAACACACCGTTCTTCTTTCAACCCACATTCTTAGCGAGGTGGAGGCCACCTGTTCTCGTGTCCTCATTATCCATAAGGGCCGGATTGAAGCGGCCGATACGCCGGAAAACTTAAGCCGCTTAGTGCGAGGAGGAGGGAGTGGGTGTTTGCGCCTGGAAATCCAGGCAATGCGGGAGGAAGCGTCGCGACTCCTAGAGGAGATTAGTGGAATCGAAGAAGTTGAGGTCGTGGATGAGAAAGATTCCTGGGTAACACTTCAGCTTTTTGCCAAACCGGGAGAGGATATCCGCGATCAGGTCTTCGACGTCGTGCGACAGAAAGGATGGCGACTCCGCGAGATGAGCCGACAGCGTGCTTCCCTAGAGGATGTGTTTGTCGAGCTAACGCAGGACTGAGAAGGCAGCTTGGCCCAGAGCTCTGGGGGGCACAGGCTCATGGACACGCAACGAGCGGAAGGGTCCCATCAAGGAGACAAGATTGCAGGGAAAGTAGGAAGCCAGATCTTCGGAAGTCTTTGGTCCATGAAAACTTGGATTCAATACCGGCGGGAACTTAAGGCCTTTTTTGTTTCTCCTGTTGCCTATCTTGTCCTTTTTGCTTGTTCTCTCATTAATGGAGCAAGTTTCACCTTCTGGCTCTATTACTTAACCTATAGCAACACGCGCGACTTCAACATCCTACAAGCCTGTACCAACGCGTTTTTCTTCTGGTTTTTACTTCTCATCCAAGTCCCTCTGATTACCATGCGCTCTTTTGCCGAGGAGTACAAGCTAGGAACCATTGAGCTTTTGTTGACCGCCCCAATTACCGAATGGGAGGTCGTGGCGGCCAAGTTCCTTGCCACGTTCACCTTTTTTCTTGTGTTGTGGACGCCGCTTCCGTTTTGCCTTGGCATTCTTCGATGGGTCAATGCTCAGCCCCTGGGAATTGGAACCGGAATGACGTTGCTTCCCTTTTTCCTCCTATGCCTCATTGGCATGTTCTTTATTTCGATCGGCCTTTTCTGCTCTTCCCTCACTCGGAACCAGGTGATCGCGGCAATTTTAGCCTTCGCAGCCATTTTTTTGGTCTTCTCGTCCAGTTTCCTCGTCTACTTAGGCGTGGGGAGTAGCACACGGGAAATCGTTACCTATCTTTCCTTCCTGGATCAGATGGACGCCTTTTCCCGAGGCGTTTTTGATTCGCGGCCCGTGGTTCTCTACGTAACCGCTACCTTCCTTTTCCTATTTCTGACGGAGCGCGCGCTCGTCTGGCGCAGGCTGGCGGACTAAAAAGGAGGCCATCATGGAATCGAACGCTCTTCTCGCACGGCCTCTTCGGCACCAGCTGCGGTGGAATACGGCATTTACGGTGGTACTGGCGACGGTCATCGCGGCAATGATCAACTATCTGGGCTTCCGTTACTACTGGAGAAAGGATTTTTCACAAAGTGGATACTACCGTCTTTCAGAAAAAACCATTCATCTCCTGGAATCTCTCCCGCAGCCGGTCCACGTATTTGTTTGCCTGGCAACTTCCAACCTTCGCTCTGAAATTGACAATCTCCTTCGAGAATACCAGTACCGGGGCAAGGACAAATTGGTCGTCGAGCATGTAGACCCGGCGCTGGATTTGGATCGGGCAGAGGCACTGGCAAAAAAATATAACTTCGATCTTCGCGAAAACGTCATCATTTTTGAGTATAAAGGCAAAACGAAGTTCGTGGATGAAGCTGAACTGGTCGAATACGATGTGACCGGAGGCTTTCTCGGACAGGCACCCAGGATTAAGGCGTTCAAAGGCGAGCAACAGTTTACCAGTGCAATTCAATCGCTGGTAGAAGGAAAACCCGCCAAGGTTTATTTTCTGACCGGTCACGGGGAACGTGCCATTAACTTTACCGATGCAGGTGGGTACGGGGAAATCGAGCTTCGTTTGCGCCGGGAAAACATGGAGACCGAAGTACTCAACCTTGCGGTAACGGGATCCGTTCCCAAGGATGCGGATCTTTTAATCATCGCGGGCCCCAAGGTTCCCTTAAAACCTTCGGAAGTGGAGGCTATCCGATCCTACCTAGAAGCCAATGGGAAACTCATTGTGTTGGAAGGAGCCAGAGAAGTTTCAGGTCTGGAACCGTTACTGGAAAAATATGGCATCCAGTTTCACAACGATATCGTCGTAGCCCGAGGTAGGATTGTGGGGCTCAAAGGGGAAGTATTGGTGAGCGTGGCTACCGGGAACTCTTTTGGAGATCATCCCGCCGTTCGGAGCCTTTCCGGCTATAATCTCCAAATGCCAAACGCTCGGTCGTTGGCCGCAAGTTCTTCGCCCAACGCTTCCAAAACAACCTGGCTTGTCCGAGCTCCCGAGGCTTTCTGGGGAGAAACAGACTCGGAAGAAAAAAATCCGCAGTTCGATTCAGGGAAGGATATCGCGGGTCCCCTCACGCTAGCGATGGTATACGATGGAGGGCGGTTACCAGGACAAAATGTACGCGTTGCCGGGGCGAGGATCGCTGCGATCGGATCTTCGTCCTTTCTGGCTAACCAAAACCTCGACGGGGTGGCAGTTGACTTTTTCATTAACCTTGTCAATTGGATGACCCAAAGAGAACTAGCTCTCGGGATCACGCCGAAAACTCCCCAAGAGTTTCGACTGAGCCTTACCCCGCAGCAAAAACTCCTGGTCGCTTCTTTGGCTCTTACTGTTTTTCCGGGAATCGCACTTTTGGCAGGAATAAGCATGTGGGTTTCGCGACGGCAATGAGGACACCCTGGGACAACTTCCGATCGAGCTTGATTCTTTTAACTCTAGCCCTTGCGCTCTTTAGTTACATTTATCTTGTCGAGCGGCACCAAAAATCCACGGAAGAGATCCAGCGCTCGGAACAAAATCTTTTTGATGTCGTTCCCGAGAAAGTTCAGTGGCTTCGGATCACCAATGCTCAGGGAACCATAACCTTGCAACGACAAGGTTCCCAGTGGTTGATTGTTGAACCGATTCGCACGGAGGCCGACGAAAGTGCCGTGGATCGGCTTCTCATGGAGTTAGAGATTCTCCAAACCCGAAGAAAGATTCGTTACGAACAGCTACCAGACGGGGAGAATACCCTGAAACAATGGGGCCTGGAAAATCCCGTGCTGCGCCTGGAATTTCGTACGGATTCTAATGTCCATACTCTGGTTGTGGGCCGAAAAACGGCGGTCAGCGATCTTGTCTATGCTCGAGCGTCCCTTGCCCGGACCGCACCGGTGCATCTTATCAATGCGTCAAGCCTGGAGGCCCTTAATAAGAAACTGGATGATTTGCGAAGCCGGGTCGTTCTTAAATTCGACCCAATGACCGTGCGCAGTTTTGGCGTACAGGAGACTCAGGCAGCTCCATCCTCTGGCATAGCGAAGGAATGGGAAGTAGGCCGGATAGGGGAACGCTGGAGCATTCAAAAGCCTTTGGTATGCCGAGCCGATAAAGATCAAGTCGAAACTTGGCTCAACCGTCTCTATCTTCTGCGAGTCAAAAAATTCGTCTCTGATGAACCTGCCGCGTTAGCCCCGTACGGTTTGGATGCTCCCTCTGCTCAGATCTGGATTCTTTCGGGCGGCGAAAAGAATCGTCTGACGCTTCTCATTGGTTCCGCCACCAAGGATCAACCGGACGAGGTTTATGCAAAGCTTCTGAAAGGATCGGGGATTTTCACCCTATCGAAAAATGCCGTAACAGAGATTCTCGAGGGATTTTCGCAATTGCGTGACCGGCACGTCCTGCCCCCATTGGATTGGAATAAACTTTCAGAACTGGAAATTAAGACCTCCAACGTCTCTCTGGAGCTTTCTCGACATGGTGACGGTTGGATTGTCCAAGCACCCACTCACCCGCAAGTAGATGGAGCGCGTGTAGAGACCCTGCTTTCTCACCTCCGGGATCTTCAAGCGCGGGATTTCGTAGAAGGCGCATCGCCAGAACTGGTTTCTTACGGGTTTGAAACCCCCACAGCAACTGTGGCGCTAACGTTTTCGAAAGGGTCATCCCCGGAGCGACTATCCATCTTTGTGGGGAAGGAAGAAAAAGGAGATCTTTATTGCAAAAATTCCTTAGAACCTTTCGTTTACCGCGTAAGTTCTGAGCTTCTCAAAGTTCTCCCTCACGAATCCTGGGAATGGCGCAAGCCCAGTGTTTTTTCGTTCCGGCCCGAAGAAATTCGTTCCCTTTCGCTTTCTGCTACCGATGGCCGGTCAGTGCACGTTCGCAAGAAGGATAATGGGCTTTTTGTCGCCGACGGTTCTTCCGTTAGCCCCGAGAAGCTTGCTGCGCAGCTGGACCATATGTGTCAATGGAAGGCAGTTCGTTGGATGGCACTGGCCCAAGTACAGAGCTCCCTCGAGAACCCTCAGTACCGGCTGGTCATTCAGACCAACCATCCCGTAACGGTGCGCGTCAGCCCGCCTGGGGCCAATGGGTCCCGAACCGCCCTCATCGAGGGAGACACCGCAGCCTTCGAGCTTTCTCAGTCAGATGCCCAGCTATTGGAAGAGCTCCTGGCTGCCGCAAGCCCGGCCACAAGCAAAGCTGCGCTTGCACGATAAAAGTGGAGGTAACGACTCCCTCACAGCCAACCTAGTAGGGCGGCAACCATGCGATTGCGATTCCTTCGTCGGGACATCTCGCAAAAAAGGCTTCCCACTCTACCGTGGCTCCCATTAAACCTTCCACCAGGGCGGAAGCGTTATCCAATAAAACGAGGTTAGGTATCTAAGAAGGGAGCTTGAGCTCGGATAAAGTTGCCGCCTGGTCCAAGGTTACAGAATAGATCCCCCTTCCCAAACAGCTTTTCACCCCCACCCTTTCCTAGCGCGATCTCAGAATCTTTCGAACTGGATACCCGGAAGCAGATACGCACTGGCAAGTTGGCACGGATCAGGCCTGTGACCACATTCTTTTCAGGACGCTGCGTTGCAAGAATCAGATGGATTCCAGCGCCTCGCCCTTTCTGCGCTATGCGTGCAATCCTGTCCTCAAACTGTTGTTTTACTCGACGGGCTTTCAAGAGCCAATCGGCAAACTCATCAAAGACGATCACCCGGTAAGGGATGTCGGTTTTTCCAGCGGCTATTCGCTGGTTTATGGACTCAAACCTTTCCCTGCAGAGAATCTGATAACGTTGATCCATTTCGTCCACGGTTTCCTTGAGGGCTTCGAGCGTTTTGTCCATCTCGGTCAGGAGCCCCCGATCTCGTAAGTACGGAGTCTCCTCCCAAGGCCGAAAGGTCGTCATCTTTGGGTCAATAAGAAGGAGCTCAAGCCTTTCAGGAGAAAGTGCTTTGCACAAGGTTGCAACAATGCACTTGAGTAACATGCTTTTCCCACTCCCCGAAGCTCCCGCCACAAGCACATGGGGAGTGTTGGGATCGGCTAAATCCCTGGCCAAGATTTCCCCTTCAATGGTTTGTCCCAGCAGAAGTGGGAGCGCCAACCCTTCTGGCATTCTCCGATAAGCGTCTTCCCATGGAAGCAAAAAAGGATGCGGATTTGGGAGATTGACGGCAATAAATCCAGCAGCAGGCTCGATCAATGGCTCAAAATCAAGGCTTAACTGAACACGTAACGTAGAAGCCAGGGAACGAAGCTTTTCGACACGTACACCTGGTGGACAGGAAAGCCGAAAGCGAAGGACCTGGGGAGCGCGAATCGTGTTCGTCCAAGCACAGCTCACCGCCAAACCGTGATGCGCATAGAACTGCTCGAGCTTTCGGCTAGTCTCCTTGATATAAGTGTCTAACTCCGCCTGAGGACGAGCTGCCCTAGATTCCTTTGCAATATTTTCCAGTACGGGAGAAACGTGCTCAGTAAAGATCGCGTGGAGCTCCTCACGAGAGACCTTCCGCTCGATCAGCGCAGGAGTGTAATATTCCAGGATCCCCGAAAAGGAGCGTGTCTTGGCATCTTGTGCTAACAGCTCTGCATAAATGGCCAGTTGCAAAAGATCACGGGGCGAGCTCGAGGGCCCGCAAAGCTTGTAGTCAACCAGTTGCCGTCCCTCTTTCGGATGGCGCCGCAGGGTATCTACTCGTCCTTCAATCCGAACGTACCGGCCGCTCTGCAATAAAAAGGTGCCCGAGACGGGAATCTCGGTTCCCTCGAAGAGCTCTTTCCAAGCAGAGACACCTGCGGAAGTAGCCAGTCTTTTCAGGTTCGTGTGGAACTGCCGAAGAGCTGCTTCTATCCGGCTGACCTCTTCGACGTCTTGAGCAACGTTAGCCTTGGTGAGCTCCGATTTCGCAAGATCCCACTGAACTCTCCAGTATGTTTCTGGATCCTGTGGATCAGGGTCCACCCGGAAAAGCCACTGAATAAACTTTCCAACGATCTTGTGAAAAATCTCACCCCGTTCCCTAGCATCCCAGGGAGAACCGTGTGTTTCCCGAAGACAACCCTTGACTAGCTCGCTAACGTTGAGAACTTGCCAAACTTCTTGGGATCGCCCGGTCCTCTCGAGGTCCGTCCCAACCTCTTGGCTTCCCACGCCCGCGACAAGCTTTTCTGCCCACGGGCGAAGTTTCTCCCGAACCAAAGCAAGCGTTTCGTCCCGGGAAAACTCAAGATCCCCTTCCAGCACTTTTGTGTACAGGTGATGCAAAGCTGCAAATTCAAGCCACACATCCTCCTTTAGAACAACGATACGTAGCGGGCCACGCGAGGCAGCAACGTCGATGGTCTCCTTGGATTTCCAGCGTTCACCTGGAACAGCTGGCTCATCAAACGATCGAAGAAAGATCAAACGCTGACAACCCGTGGGTCTTTTTGCTTCCTCCATTGCTTCCCGAGCAATTGCCTCCCACCGCCTCCAGTTGGAACTTCTCTCCAAGCCAAAGCCGACGCTTGTTCCTCTTCCCTTCCACCGAAGTAAGAGGTGCTTTTTGCGTCCGGGATAAGGCTCTTCCGTTTCCCAACTGGGTAGCGAGTGACCCCCTTCGCGGACAATCCATTGGAGAGCGTCCAAATCAAAGGGCGGCCGCTCCTGCTTCATCCGGTCAAGAATTTCTTCGTAGCATTGCGAAAGCGTCCGTGGCTTTCGATCCCACTGTTTTTCGGCTTCCTGAAGGAGACGTCCGATGCCAATCATTTTAGCTTTTCGAAACAGTTCAGAAAACCACTCGCCCCCAAGGAAACGTTCCGCTCTTTCTGAATCGACTCCAGCTCGCCGCAGCCGATTCTGCAAGAAAAGGTGTGCTTGGTTTTCGTTTACTCCTGAAAGGTGGAGATCCGGGCTAAGGTACATTCGACGAGAATACGCACCTTCCATCCAGGGAAGGATCCTCTTTTCCCAAGGTTCCTGATTTGCAGCTATGACAATCATTAGATTGGGAGCCTGATCCACTAGCTCAGCAACCACATAGCCGAATCTTGCAGCCCACTTCGGCTCTTGTGCGAAAGCTTCTGTCTGATCGAAACAAAAAACAAAAGGCCAGCTGAACCGAGCAAGCCGGCACAGGTCGAGGATCCGCTCTTTGGCACGTTCATCGGACTCCTCTACTGGGCATTCCGCGACCGGAACATCGTCCGGAGAAAGCCTTAAAAAAGCGATTTCTTCTGGATCAAGACTTGTAGCCCGGATCCACTCAATGCAGAGACGACGCCGATATGGATCGCCTGCATGGGAAAGATAGCCCAGGAACACCTTGATCCAGGAGTGCGGATTACGAGAGCTCAGTTCGATCTCTCGCGTCCAGAGTCCCATAAGAAAACAACTTGAGATGTCTGGGCGACTGATCCACTCGGTCCAAGACTCAGAGTCCGGTCCCTCCCAAAGGGAGAGAGGATCGGTGCGGAGAAGCACGCAAAGATCGGCAAAATGGCTTCTCCATCGAGCCGGAAGCGCGATCTCCGTTACAAGTTTTTGTTCCAAGAGGTCCGCCGCTAAGTGCCCAATGGTTAAGGCCGCGAATTGCGCCAGCTGGGTGCGACCCGGCCGAGCAGCTGTTGGATCGATTCGAGCGAGCTCAGCAAGGATCCGGTCGAGAATCCGCTCCCAGCAGCGTTCCGGTGCCTCAAAAGGGCGCAGACAGACTCGAATTGCTCTTCCTCGTAGTTCTTGAAACAATCGGCCGATGAGATGGGATTTTCCATACCCAGACTCTGGCGAAACGACGACAAGAGCACGCCCTAGCCGCTGGCCGGGCTTCAGTTGAGAGAAAAACGAAACAATCGTGTGCAAGGGAAGGTCATTGAGCCCGGGGACGGCAGGCTCGATCTCCCAAGGATCATCGACACGTTGCGAAAAGAAGGGATTCATTGTCGTCCAGCTATGGCTGTGACTCGAGCCGCACGAGAAGATGGGGTTGGCCGTCAAGATAGATTGCTGCCCTACGCTCTTCCTGCGTTGCGAGCGACCAGTCCCCCCGGGAAAGGTGAGCTTTTCCCATGCTGCTTTGCTCGAGCAGCCAAGCTTGAAGAGGTTCCAGCGGGACCTGCGCTTTCCAAGCAAGCTCAGCAATGCGGACGTAGAGAAAACCGCGTGCTGTCACAAGTTCCTGATAAACTTGAACGACTTTGTTGGGATCAAAACAGGCTTGTCTTTGGCCCAATCCCAGCGCGATCCCATCGCGATGGACGTAGTAGAAGCTTTTGCGACGCTTGAGCCGACAAAGAATTCCGGTCTCGACAAGGTGTTTGACCGCTTCTTTAAGGAGCAACCGCTGTGCACCCGAGCAGAAACTGCCCAGCTCCTTTTCCAGGAAAAGTTCGGTTGGGAATTGAGCGGCTCCCCGAGCAATAGCCTCGGCCGCCTCTTGACACGTGGGAGCAAAATCCTTCGAAAAATAGACGGCTTTCGATCGCTCGCCAAACCGGATGATCCTCCCTTCTGCCAGAAGCCCTTTTAGGATCTGGTCGATTTCCCTTTTTCTTGACGGGACCAGCCGGCTCCGGGGAAGACCTTTCTTCCCGGCCCTTTCAAGCGCTCTCAAAATTTGCGTCCGGCTATCCGAGACCAGTCTTTGCTTTGATGCTTTTCGAGCTCCACCCTTCACCGCAGCAAAATTCATGCTACCCTATCCGAACCAGGGGTGACGAGTCTTTTTCAACCATCTTGGTAAGCAGCCAATCTTCGTTGCCGCAAAGAAGGTTCCAATAGTTTCGCAGCAATGAGTCGCTCATTTTGCCGGCAAAAAGCAGACAT
This sequence comes from Candidatus Methylacidithermus pantelleriae, assembly GCF_905250085.1. Lineage (GTDB taxonomy): Bacteria > Verrucomicrobiota > Verrucomicrobiia > Methylacidiphilales > Methylacidiphilaceae > Methylacidithermus > Methylacidithermus pantelleriae. The sequence goes on along the minus strand of NZ_CAJNOB010000071.1, from coordinate 44,640 downwards.
AAGTAAGCAGCTCAGCCATCCCCCCTTAAGGGAGAAAGGATGTCTCATGAGAATAGACCGCGACCACAAGTCTGTGGCACATCGCGCGGCGGAAATCTTCCACATCCTATAAGTGGTCCTGCAAACATCAGCGGAAGCGATTCTGACATTAAAGGAGGACAAAAAAGGAGCCAGGGAAGCATGATGGGGACTACCAACTGATAAAAAGGAAAAAACCCAAGGCGCATCCGGGCAACAAAGACACGTTCAAGCTTCTGCTAGGACCAAGTACGAGCCTCAATCCTGAGGGAGGAACTGCGAGGGATTTTGGACCTCGATCGTCAAGCTTTTTACTTTGAGGAACGGGAGGGCGCCGTTAATAGGCACTGTTGGTCCAAACTAATGACTCGTCTTTGAGACACTCATACTTTCAATGTCTAGGCACGAGCAAAGACGGAACCATTCTGGCTTTTTGCAAAGCACTAGAGACTGGAGCGCCAAGCCTCGAATCGGATTTTCGCACTTTTGCGGGCCCCCGGGTTTGCGATTGCGGCTTGATTCAAGTCTTAGGATCTACGTTCCGAAATGGTTGTAGCGAGCAGCAGTCTGGACTGCCAGACTAAGCTTGCCCGATTCGAAGTCAAGACCTCCAGGAACTCGCACTGGCCCCGGGACTTTTTGCAAACCCACTAGAACCTTTTCTGCTTGGCCATAAGACCAACAGAATGGCTCTTTTGCTTAGCCTTGACACCCCCGAAAGGCCGCGGGAGAGGCTTGGTTTTAGCTCTTCGGTCTATCCCGAGAAAAACGAGGGGACCAGTCCTGGCAAGAGAACTAGCTAGTGGCTCGGCTGAAGGCGACTTTCCTCGAAGTACTCCGTTTTGCTATCGACCAACCCGTACACGGACCCAAACATTTGCCACGCGTGTTCTCCGGCTCGGCTCGCAGGGCTCGATCGTCCACGAGTCTTCGGCCTCTAGGAAACCTATCTGGAGAGCCAGGGAATATCGGCTATCCTCATTGGGGTCGAAGGAACTCTACCAATGTCCTACCGGCAGTAGGCCCTTCCGGAAAGCCAGGCGCTTCATCCAAATCCTGATTGGCCTCTGCCCAAGTCGCGTCACCCACGGGATAAAGGGATCCCCAACCCCACTAGGTTAGCTTTCCTAGCATGTAGTTTTTGGTAGCAGCAACTTTAGGCAACTTCTAACCTTAATTGAACCCATGCTCCTAAACCGCAAGCCTGATAGCAAAGCCCGCGACGAATCGCTTCCAACGTTACGACCAGTCGAAGAGTGCTTTCCGTAAGACCGGTCATGCAAAGGAAAAGAATTAGAAACAAGAGCCATCTGGTTTCGCTCGTATAAGCGAAAACGATGCGCTTGGAGGGGGTTATAGCCGCGACACAGGTTACGAGGAAAACTGAATGTTCTGCCCTTAAAGGGCAGAAAACCCGAGTTTCCTCTTTTCCCCGGTTCGGGCCCCGAGTAGAATAATAGTAAAAATCGACTTGTGGGGGTTTAGCTCAGCTGGTAGAGCGTCTCGTTCGCAATGAGAAGGTCGGGGGTTCGAATCCCCCAACCTCCATAACGGTCACTCCGTCTCCGGCTGTTGCGCAATTGCACCCAAAAGGACCTTCACGCAAGGAAGACCGCGGCTGGAAAAAAGGACAAAAAGCCTTTTTTGGGCAGTTTTTCAATGCCTTCGGGCCGAGGAAACCCGATTGATTCTTAAGCGTTCATGGAAACAAGGATTGGGGAGATCTGCGGTCTTGGAGAAAAGTCAAGTCTGGATCCGCGCGCAAGAAGACCAATCACGAGCATCTAGAATCCAGTGCCCTTGAACGGAAGCAGCCCGCCTTGGCCCGAAAAGCGTGCCCCAGGGGCTTTCACCAAGCACCGTCGTAGCCTAGCACGAAGATCGGAACTTTTGTATTGAACGAAACCTGCATCCTTTGACTAGGCTTCCTCCCCAAGCGGCTAACGTTTTCCCAATTCTCCTAAAGAAAAGGCTCCGGTTGGTTCCCCTATTGACAGAACACGTCTGAGGCAGCCAAGTAACACCTGTCGTGCTTGGGCTCTCGTCCTGTTCCGATTATGAGGGAAAGGAATCCCTCGTCGCTCTTCAGGAAGGCCGCCAATACTATCAATGGTTGCTTGAGGAATTTCGCGGCTATCTGGGAAAAGTCGTCGCAGAAGTTGGAGCAGGAGTAGGGACCTTCTCCCGCGCGCTTCTCCAGGAAAAAATTGAAACTCTTTGGGCCCTTGAACCGGCGCGCAACCTGCTACCCTCTCTCCAGGAGAACCTTGCTGCGTTTCCTCAAGCCAAGATCCTTCCGTTGACCTTGGAACAAGCTCTTCCAAACCTCGCAGAACAGTGCCACACAGTCTTGTACGTCAACGTGCTTGAGCACATCGCCGATCATGAAAAGGAATTATTGCTTGCCCGCCAAGCTCTGCGACCCCAAGGATTTTTGTGCCTTTTCGTTCCAGCCTTACCCATGCTCTATAGCCGATTTGACCGAAAAATTGGCCACGTTCGTCGATATCGTAAGAGGGAACTTTTTCAACTAGCCGAAAGCGTTGGCTTGGTCCCAACGAAAGCGAAATACGTCGATTGGATTGGAGCCGTCTTATGGTACGGCGGAATGGTGCTCGCGGGAGCCGAGCCAACGGTAACGATGGTTCGCCTATACGACCGCTGGATAGTTCCTTTGACCAAAAATCTCGAAAAAATGTTCTCTCCGCCGTTTGGAAAGAATCTTCTCTTCGTAGCCCAAAAGCCATAGCCTCCTTTTTCCCTGCCCATAGCCTGTGTGATCAAATGTCTTCGTGCGCGTCTTTGCAATTCCGTCAAGCCATCCTCCTTGGTGGTAGCGTGCGACACCCCACCGCGTTACCGGTGCTCCTAGCGAGGTATCTTCCTCGTATTTCGGTTGTTGTGAAATCCATTGCAGCAGGGTATGGTTGGTCTCAAGGGTCTCGTAGTCCAGCCAACACCCAAACACGGGTGCCGCTGAAAGCGGCCCCTTTCGCCTATGAGGCAAAGCCTTTTACAATGAAAGTTGGCTTACTTTTTTCGCCGCGTCCCTGTGAAGCTGCGGCCTTCTAGTCCTTCTTGGCTTGCTGGCCGACGGCCTTTGCTATGGCAAGAATGTGCTCGGAATGTACCGGTAGGCGGTAAGAGCGGACCTTATTCTTCCTCAGTGGAAAGACAGCGGGCGTTTCAGTGGCCCGGTGGGCACTGGGCGCAAGGCAAAAGCTGATGGCGGGACCGGAATCGGAAGTCTCAACGTCTCCGATGGGAATGCCTTTGGCATTGTGACCGGCACAACGGCTGAATTTTACAGGGTTTAACTTAGACGGCCCATTCTTGATGCACCGAGCATCGTGGCATTGAGGGCCGCGAAAACGAGAGCTCAGGCGCAGTACGCGATGATGTTTTATCAGGAACAACAGTCGATCCTCCGGGTCGTCCAGGCGTACCTGAGCGTCCTTCAGCCCGAGGCTAATGGGCGCGCGGCTGCCGAATAACGTCGGTTGTTCGAGAGGGTCTGGCAGCAAGGCGAATGCATTTCTTGCAGTCGGGCGGGAAGATGTAATTGCCACTTCCGAAGCGACGACTTGACTCGATGCGGCGTAATCAGCTTTGCCGACTCCGACCAACGCAGTCCGGATGCTTTAAAGGTCCTTGGAACCGCTTACGCATCGTCCGGTCAATAGGTTCATTGATTTGGGCTGATCAACCCGCTTGGGCTACAACCGGACCAGATATCGATGCTTGGAGGGAAGCCGCCATCCAAAACAGTGGCCCGTGCACTGGGTGGCCGGATTTGTCGATGGCGGTCAGCTTGAATGGGGTGTCCCTCGGCGTGCAGAGCCAAGCTGGCCTTCTAACCGTTTCGGTGCCTTTGTTTGACAGATAGATCGAAGCACAAGTGAAACGAGCAAAAGCCTAGGCGCAAGCACGCCAACGCGATCTCGATAACACCTTGATCAGAGTAAGCTCGACACGGAGGAAGCCTTGTTAAACCTAGCTTCCCCGGGTTTTTTAGCTTTTTAGCAGCAAATCAAGGACTTATGGAAAAGTTTGTAGAGTCAATGTTTTGAGACATTGTAAATGATTGTTCTTTTACCTTAAGCTCGTCGCTGAAAATCGGTGCATAGGCTATTTCTCTCTCGGCTTTTCTTCTGTACGGCACGGAAACGTACCGGCAGGAGTCTTGCGAGATCGTGCCCACAGTGTCCGCTACCTTCAGGTTCAGGCAGCAAACGACCCTTAGTCTCCCAGCGCCGAAGCGTCGCCGCCATCGATACACCTAGCGCACACGCCGCTTTCGCCTATGCTCGCTAAGCGATTCGTTTTACGGGGAAGGAAGCAATTTGGCTAAAAGCTCCATCGAACTGTTCAAGCGCCCACGGCAATTCTAGCCGCCACAAAGCACGTCGAGGTCAAATCTTTCCCGTTACGTAGCGTCTCGTCCTCATGCCCAAGAACGTGCTTTAAGCAATGGTTGCAACGCAACGCATTGATCCCAGTTGGTCCCCATGGGTGCCATACTCCCTCAAGTTCGCAACAAACGGAGCCATCTGGGAGGACGCATGGTCGCGCTAGGGTTCCGCAGGTTTACTTTGCCAGCCGACATATTTTCCAGCCCGATTGATCGATGGACTATCCTCCTGGAAGCCACCCCTCGTTTCCAGTGGCCCGTTCCACTTCCTCCAAGGTTCGGATAAGGTTTCCCTCAACCGTCTCGATGAGAATGAGCTCCGATCGATACCTTGTTGCCCACTTCCAATCGATTCCCTTGGACAAATGCACATACACTGCATCCCGAAAGCTTTCGGCTAAAAGAGGGAGTAGAGCTACACCAAACGAATCACGCCACATGAGAAGGTGTGGAAAGCTCGCTTCAGGGACGGAAGAAAAAATGAGAGACTCATCCAGCAACGCAAGATTCTTCTGACGAAACAATTCTTTGTCCCCCGCACTCCAGGTTGCTACCAGTCGGCTCTGTCCATCTTTTTCTACGTGGTACACTTTCCAGGAGGCCTGCAGCCTCGCTTTCGGTCGTAAATAGGGCGCTTTGCCCGTAGGCCAATCGTCCCCCACTCCCAAAAGAACCGTGAGGTCACGCCCCAACTCGACGGGAGAATCTTCTTGAATCGCAAGGTCTTCCAACGCCAAGCCCTTGATGAGAGGAAAATCGCACCGCAAAACATGAATGATCTCCCGATAACCAAACCAAGCCCCCAAGGGCGTCCAGTGACTGTCCGCAGGAAAATAAAGAAGTTTGTGCCCCTTTTTCTGCCGTAAAACACCTCGCAGATCGAGCAGGCGCAATGAGGGATACTGGCGTGCCTCCGCTAAGACCTGATCCAAACGCGACTCTCCTTTGGGCGTGCCGATCCATTCCGGCAAATTTTCTGGGTAGATCGAGTGCTTGTCGGGAGCGATCACCAAGTATAACCGGCTTCCGAGGCTCTCTAAATGGCTCTGAGCTACTTCCAAAGCACCTAGCATTTGCCTGAGCCTCACTTTCTCCAAATGGATCCGACCTTGCATATCTTCGATCGATCCACGCCCCGCATAATACAGCCACCCATTTTTGCCAACAATCACCCGGTTGCTTAGCAACTCAGGAAAAACCTGTCTTGTTACCCATAAGTGCAGTCGCACCAGGAAACTCCGGCCACCCACATGATCGCTGTAAAATCGTTCTAGACGCACAATCGCTTCCCTCGGATTACGCAGCATTTCTTGCCAACCCGGGGCCACCTCGAGCCGTCGATTTTCCTGGATTCCGACCTCCCAGCTCTTTGGCACGACCAGCACCCACACGCTCGGGGCTCCCACGAACACAAAAAAAATCCCTACTAAACACATGTTCTCCAGTTTTAGACTCAATTCCCGCATCCGGCCTCTCTAGAAACGAAAGTAAATGAACGGACTAAAGGTTCCCCCAACAATCTCCACTGCGCTTCCGAATAAAAGCGCTCCAACTCCGCAGGCCCGAAGCATTCTAAACCCCAATTCCCCCCATGTACCCCACCGCACGCTCATCTCCTCGAAGACTCTCCGCCCTTGCGTTGTCAAAACTGGCCCACACCCAACCAGAGCTATTGCGATCAAAACCCATGTCCATGGGGAAACCGAATGAACGAAAAACACAAGATTCTCTTCCCTCCGGCCAAGCCCGAAAAGTACCTTCAAAAAGTCAACACAGCCTCCCACGTCGTCCGAACGAAAATAGACCCATCCGACTCCTACCACCACCCCCACATATGCTCGTCTGAGCCACAAAGGCCAAGCTTCCACAAACCGGAGCATCCCCACTCGTTCCATAACCAAAAAGGAACCATGCCAGACACCCCATAACACAAAAGTCCAGTTCGCTCCATGCCACAAGCCACACAAAAGAAAAACGATCCACAAGTTCACATACGTTCGCACGCTTCCTCTCCGATTCCCTCCGAGAGGAATGTACACATAATCCCTAAACCAAGCGGAGAGGGACATATGCCACTTCCTCCAAAACTCGGTTATAGAACCAGAAGCATACGGGTAGGCAAAGTTCTCTGGGAGGGTGAAACCAAAGAGCCGACCGAGCCCGACAGCCATATCACTGTATCCACTAAAATCGAAGTAAATTTCCAACGAGTAACAAAGCAAACCAAACCAGGCGAAGGACGGGGTCAACTCGCTATGCGGTGTCTGAAACACCCGCTCCGCATACCACCCGAGCTTATCAGCCAGAAGAACCTTTTTTGCCAGGCCCACGGCAAACCTTGCCACGCCGTATCCTAGATCTCCCCAATCAGTCCGGCGTTCGCTCAGCTGACCTTCAATCCATCGGTATCTCACAATAGGACCAGCTACAAGCTGAGGAAAAAGAAACATGTAGAGTCCAAAGCACGCGAAATTTTTTTGGGGAATCGTTTCGCCACGGAATACATCCATAAGGTAAGAAATCGCATGAAACGAAAAGAACGAAATTCCCAGCAAAAGGGGCAAAGAAACCTCCGCGAACTGGACCCATCCCAACCGCTGTGCTACGGAGTTCCAGTTGGTAATCAGAAAATGCAAATATTTCAAACTTACGAGCAGGCCGATATTCCAGGCAATGCCAGCCCACAAAATGACCTTTCTTTGGCAGTTGTTGCCTTCTCGCGATAGCGCAAGTCCTAGCGCATAATTGACACCGGTAGAAACAACAAGCACCCACCACCGGCTGGGTTCGCCCCAAAAGTAAAAAACGAAACTAGCAAAAAGAAGCCACCCATTTCGGAAAACTGCCGGCAGGAGGAAATATCCAGCCAGTACGACGGGCAAAAACAAAGTGAGGAAAATGGGCGAGGTGAAAAGCACTTTCCTACGTTGTTTTTGGAGAGAGCTCTTTTCTCATGGGCGCGCGGTAACAAACGATGTAGCAGGGTAGGCTCGATTTCCCTGTATCGCTTTCTTGAAAGACAGCTAAACGCTACCGCCCTCTTTTAAAAGGGTTTTTTTCCTATCGGTAACAAACCATCGTCCGGCCGCTTCTCTGCCCTTCTCGCTAAAAAAGACACTCCGATTTCCCAAAAATGAGGACCATTCTTTTCCCAGAAGCTTTTTCCGCTCAAAGGCTAGGGGTCGGAACACAGAAAGTACCCGCCAGCGATGTTTGCTTGGGTGACGCGCTCCCCTTTTTGGCCCCTATCGAAAGCTTTTCTTGCAAGCACAATACTCGGCTAGCTCGTCTCCTTACCATTTAGAAGACTCCCCGATGCGGACCGGAGGGTGACCTCCTCCAAGAAGTCCACGTACGAATTGACGCGCAACGCAGGCTCTGGCAAAACGCGAAAGATCACCACATCAATCAACCGATGCAAAAATTCCTCCTCACAGGCGTGCCGAGCAACAACACCCGCATTAAGGAAATAGGTGCCCGGCAAAAGATGACACCGGAACCGAAATCGAACCTCCAACACCTCGCCTGCGGGTACGTATGGCAGCGGGTCCTCTTCACAATGACTCACCATGCCGCCTAACGCCACGCCATCAACGGTTTTTAAAAGACTCCCGAAGCGAACTCTCCACGCTTCTCTTTCAAAGCAAACTTTATAGATATAGGCATACTCCTTGCCGCGTCGCAAGTGATTCACTCTCCGTCCTGTTAGAGTTTCCAAGTGAGGATCGATAATACGCACTTCCTGAGCAGGATACTCCACCACAGACTGGCTCACAAAATTCGGATCAAAAAAACCTTCTTCTATGGACTCCGTGGTGCCCAAGGAAACTCCTGTGACGGAAAGAGCCCGTCGAGTCGCGGGCTCAGGCGGTGATGAAGATTCCAGTCGCTCGAATTCTTCCCGGAGCCTTCCGCGGTCAGTCTCCTTGCCATAGAGCAGCTTATGATAAATGGCTACAACATTTTTTGGCGATCCCTCCACTAGTTTCTCTCCCTGATCTAAAAGAACAGCCCGGGAACATAGAGAAACTACCTTTGCGGTATCGTGGGTCACAAATAGGATGGTCGTTCCTTTCTCTTTCAACTCCTCCAACCGTGCGAAGCATTTCCGCTGGAAAGCCTCATCCCCAACGGCTAGGGCCTCGTCAACAATGAGAATCTCCGGGTTCATGGCGACCTGAACCGCGAAAGCCAGTCTGACAACCATTCCACTGGAGTAGGTCTTAAGAGGCTGGTCAATGAAGCCGCCAATATCGGCAAAAGACAGAATCTCCTCCATCTTTCCTTGAACCTCCTTATGGGAAAGTCCGAGGACGGCAGCGTTCATAAAAACATTTTCTCGACCGGTGTATTCGGGATTAAATCCCGATCCAAGCTCGAGAAGCGCTGCAACCTTGCCATACGTTTTCACATATCCAGAGGTTGGCTGCAGCGTCCCTGCAATAATTTGCAAAAGAGTCGATTTTCCCGAGCCATTTCGCCCCACAATCCCCACCACTTCCCCTCGCCAAACTTCCAGAGATACCTCGCGAAGCGCATAAAACTCTTGCATGAGCGAGTCACAAGTCTGCGCTAAAAGACCCGCAAGCCGCGCGGTGGACGAAAACATGGACGTAAAAGCTGCTGCCCGCCGCACGATGCTATACTTCAGGCGATCGCTTGGTCGGTTCCAAAGCCGGTAGATCTTGGAAACCTTTTGAACCGCAAGAACTAACAATGAATCGGGATCCCTCAACGCAAACCCTTCCTTCCCAGAGATCGTTTTCCCCACGCCATAGGGTGGGTTGTTTTACTCTTTGTCCAGCCCACCAGCTCCTGGCTGTGTCCAGGAGGCTGACAAACGTCCCCGGCCAGAAGGCCTTTTCTGGCCCGCTGTTTTTTCTCCATCCAGGGAACGAACTCCTTGACTTGTCCCTTGCCCCTTCTCTTGAGGGCCCTCGCAAAGGGTACGTTGCCAGCTGCTCCTCCACCTCCGACGCGCAAACGCTGCCAAGGCCCTTCATGTTCACTGAAGAGGTCATCCCCGAACACCCCTTCCGGCCGCAGCTTGCCCTTGCTCCCTACAACATCCCAGCTAGAGGACATCAGCAAAGGCGTGCCGGCTACGAAGGAAAAACGCAAGCCCGATGAACGCCCCCACCCCGCCGACGATCCAAACGTAAAGACAACGCTCTTCATTTAAGGGAAACCCGAAAACAATGGCCCGCCGAGTTTCGTTAATGATCTGGGCAATCGGATTGAACCGGATCAAAAGTTCGACCCATGCCAATTTCCTTGGAATGAGGTCTGGCGAGTAAAAAATGGCGCTCCCGTACATCAGTACCTGGATTCCGGTTTCCAGGACGGCTGTTACATCCCGAACAAAGACCCCGAGGGCCGACAAAGTCCAAGCAATTCCTAGACCCAAGAGGCCCAGGGGAATGAAAAGGAAAAGCGCGATCGGTGTAGTCGGAGGAAGAGCCCCATGAAAGACCCAACATCCGAGGAGAAGAATGGAAAAATTGAGCAAAAGGTGGACAAAAGCGCCAAGAACCATCGCAAGTCCTAGTACTTCCAAGGGGAAGACGACTTTGGTCACGTAGTTAGCGTTCGACACAAGGAGAGTCGGGCTACGCGAAATAACCTCCGCGACGAAATTAAAGATGCTCAGGCCGCAAAATAGCCCCAGAGCGTAGTCGGTCCGGGTCTCCCCGATCCCACGGTTGAATTTTCCTTCAAAAATCAAGCCAAACACGAGAAGAAAAACTCCCAGAAGAAGGAGCGGGTTAACCAAGGACCAGAGAACACCCAGGTGAGTTCCCTTATACCTGCCGGCAATTTCTCGCCAAGCCAGCTGGGCAATCAGGTAACGATACCGGTAGAAATAAGCCAGAGCGTTCCAGGGCAAAAGAAATCGCCACCAAAAAGTGTCGCCTTGACCCGTAGGGGACACCAGAGCAAGCGCTCGGCGGCCTAGTTGCACAGGACTCATCAGCCTTTTTTTCTCGCCTCAGACGGCTGTTCGGTTCAAGAAAAAATCTTCCGGTCATCTTTCAATTTCGCGGAACCCCGGAGCCGGAAAACCTCGTTTCCTCCCCTTCCGGCTCAGCAAGGATGGAAACCCTACACCCGAAGTTGTCTCAAAAAACTTTTCCCAAAGCCACGTTCCAGCCAATGGGAAAGGCGCCGAGAAGAGGCCTTTTGGCCTTTATCTCACAGGCTAACCGTTCTCCCGGTGCTTAACCGAGATCTCCCTTCCGGCTGGGAGAAGTCCCAGACCGCAACTGGTCCATAATAGCAACCGAAGCAGTAGTGCCCAAGCGGTCTGCTCCCGCTTCCAGGAGAGCGATCGCCTGTTCCAAAGTGCGAATCCCACCCGACGCCTTGATCCTGAGGGAATCTCCCACAATTTGTTTGATGCGACGAACAAGCGTCGTTGTCGCTCCTGGAAACCCAAAACCCGTAGAGGTTTTCACAAACGCCGCACCTGCCCGCATCACACAGCGGCAAGTCTCATCGAGTTCGGCGTCGCTGAGGCAGGCCGCCTCGATGATGGCCTTGACCAAGCGGCCGCCAGCCGCGTTGACGACGCCCTCTAGGTCCTCGGTGAGCTCTCTCCAGTTGCCCATCTTGGCCGCAGCAAGGTCAATGACACAATCCACTTCGTCGACCCCCAGGGCTACAAGCTCTAGTGTTTCGTATTTTTTGACCGAGGGCAATGTATGGCCCAGTGGAAACGCTACGACGGAGGCGATTTTGGTTGTGCTTCCTTTAAGCAAGGATTTTGCGAGGCTCACCCATCGAGGCGCCACACAAACGCAACCAAAGCCATGCTGGAGAGCCTCATCGCATAGCCGCGCAATCTCAGCCTGCCCCGCCGTCGGGCTTAGGAGTGTGTGGTCAATGCGGGCTGCCAGTATCTGGGGATTCATCCTCCAAGCTTTCCGGATATTGCGGTCGCTTCTCGACTTCGTCCAGATAGCGAAAGAAGGCTTCCGGCGTTTCAAAAAGATGTCCTTTTTCCACGTAGCTATCCGTGGTAAAGGGAGAAAAACCTCCTGGAAAGATCATGTAGCGGGCTTTCATGTAATCCCTGGCATGTCCAAGCTCATCCATCATACCCGCCGAGAGCGGCGGTCGTTCCGGATAGGGATGAATCGCCACCACCGCATCGACTTTCCCCACGTACCAGTGAAGATCCCGATGGACGGTGTACGCGTAGACCACCTCGCGCTCCAGCTCTGACTCAAACTCTTTTTCAATCTCTGCCGTTTGTGGATCAATGACCACGGCATACCTTCGAAGCTTCCGAATTACTCCGTTGACAACCTGTCGCATCTCCGGAGTTGCGTGGGTCATGGAGTAGCTTGCATAGACTACCCAAGGGTTTGGGTAAGCCACCAGCTTGTAAAGACAGTCAGGTGGCTCCGATACAGAAAGAACAACATGTCGAACCCCCATGTACTTTGCCCAGTCCTCAGAAAGCGATACTTCCTCATTCATCCACGAAAGGATTTCATAGACCGTGTGGCGGCGCTCCTTGAGGGCGCGAAGGAAGGGGTCGCTCGTATCCAAAGACTCCAAGACCCTTTTGATATTGGACTCCGCCTCAATCAAGGTGACAATCACATCAGGAGCGATAAAATCCCGGATCACACGCTGGTCTTTAAACTTCCGATTGATGCGATTCCATTCCACCGTAGCCGGGGCACGAACGATAACATCCTTGGCACCGGATTTCTGGATCTCGTAGCCAATCTTTTCGTACTCCCGCTCGCGAGTAAGCTCAAACACGTAATCCGTAGTGCCCAAAAGTCTTTCCAAAGGTTTTTTGCCCCCTTTGGTAAACTCGTGTACCGCATTGTACAATCGGATCTCTCTCCCGTAGCGTCTCCCCATTTCCACGACGCGTTGGAGGTAAGCCCGGTCATTCATTCCCGCGATCATCCCGGTGACCAGAACCTTCATAGACCCTGCGCAAAGAAACCCGCGATTTCCATCACGACTGGAATTAGGTGTGCACGGAGCACACCCTGTGGTATACAATGTGGTGCATGATCGACATTGTCAGCAACCAGAATCGCGTCAACCCAGCCTATGGTAGCTAGATCCCTTCATGCTAGAGACATCCAGGGAGACGCTCAGGACATCGTTTCGAGTGTCCTCACTGTGATCTCCGGGCACACAGCGACCTGAACGCAAGTCGGAATTTGCCAGGATTGGCGAGGCGGCGTCTTCGCCAAGAGCAGCGGTAAACACGCCGGATGTTGGACGCATAGGGAAGGGTCAGCCATTTCTTGCGCTCTACAAGAAAGCCTGCGACTTCAACCGCGGGTTCATTACAGGCAAGGGAGCGATCGAGTCGCTTGCACCATCCCTCCTACCACATGCAAGAGCATCTTTAAGCAGGAGATACGCAGCTTTGACCTAAGCTTCCCTTCGTGCACCGTATTCCCTTGCCGCCGGAACGACAGGACAATCGATTGCCCCACGCAGCCACTTTTCTCCTTGGTAGGCAACCAATCTTTTGCTTTTCCGGTTTTGACAGTGCCCGTCCTTTCCCAGCCACCGCAAGTTCAGGGAAAAGCTCGTTGTGTCCCGCCCTTTAGACCGCGGACCCAAAAACGCCGCCTTGGACAAACATGCGGAAAACGCTCCCTGGAAAAGAGAAAACTGTTTCCGCGATCGATCCGCTCCCGGGTGGACTTACCGATTGTAGGCGCGGGCGTCTTCCCACCTCCTCAGGGACCGCCCCTGCCAATGCGAGGTCTTGCATCTGGTCTGCCGGCGTTTTTTGCGTTTCCCCCTCTACTCCCGGCGATGGGACCGCAAAGGCCCATGGATTTCGCTCGGGGTTTTCGTCCCGCTCTACGACGAGCCCCAGGGCAGGACAAATACTGCCCTGCGGTACTGCGTGGACCAGACCAGACAATGGAGGCGGTGATCTCGTGGGGGCCACTGAGCCTCGATTTCCGGGTCTTGATCGTCCTACCCCATCCGAGAGGTTCTCTAGCTTCCGTCAAGAGAAGGAGGGGAATGCCACCCCCGGACGCTGTGATTTGGCTCACAGTTCCACAAGTCTCTCCCGCTTAAGGAGATAAAGCTCTCTTGCGCGCCGGGCTAAAAAGTGGATTTCTAGCTTTACCCAAGAAAACATCATCCCAATGCACCGCTACTTTTGTCCCCAGCCCGAGTCGGGTCTTCTTTCTCCAGGAGAGTCACACCACTGCCAGAGAGTTCACCGGCAGGTCCCTGGAGACCTCATCCGGGTCTTTGATGGACAGGGAAGAGAATGGACGGCACGTCTTTTAGGGACCGAAGGAAAGTCTGTCCGCTTCGAGCTTTTGGAACTCCATACCAGTCCACCACCCTTCCCCTTGGTTGGGCTTGGGCTTGCCCTCATCAAGGCAAGGGCGTTGGAATGGGCTCTGGAAAAGTCGGTCGAACTGGGAGTAAGGGAGATTCATCTTGTCCGAACGGTTCACAGCGTCGTCCATTGGAGAGACCCTGAGGTCTCTCAAAAACTGGCCCGATGGCAAACTGTTGTGATTGAGGCTGCCAAACAGTGTGGACAAACGTGGCTGCCGGAGCTTTTCGCCCCAGCCTCCATAGAAGGTTTTCTCTCTAGAGTGCCACCAAACGCTTCCAAGTTCCTGGCCAGTCTTCGATCCGACGCAATCCCGTGGAAGGAAGCCTGGGCGAAGGTTTGCCATGCATCACCCATCTTTCTCATGATTGGACCGGAAGGCGATTTTACGCCCGAGGAGGAAGAACAAGCTCGGGCAAAAGGGTTTGTTCCCGTCTCTTTGGGACCCCTTACCTTGCGAAGCGAAACGGCCGCCTTGTGTCTCCTTTCGGCCCTGCGTCTTTTTGCCTAAAAACGGTCGCCAAAAAGGGACAACTTCGATAAAGGGATTAACTTTCCCGGGATGTCGGTGGACCTTTAACCTGAAAAGGAAGCTCTTTTGATTCTATGAGCGATATCGTACTTGTCACCGGAGGAGGAGGGTTTATCGGATCCAATCTTCTCTTGGCCCTGCAGAGTCTTTACCCAGCGGAACAATTGATCACGATTGATAATTTTCAAAGCTCTGACTTTCGAAATCTCGAAGGGTACCGGGGAGATTTGATCCTAGCGGACCTTCACGAAGACCAGTGGCGTCGATGGATTCCCGCAAAAAAGGTGAAGCTTGTCTTCCATCTGGCATCTCTTACCGATACTACAGTGCTAGATCCTAAAGCGCATCTCCTTTGCAATGTGGAAGGGTGGAGAAGACTTCTGGATCACTTTGCCCAAGTTTCTACACGGATTATCTACGCTTCCTCGGCGAGCGTGTACGGGATCCGTCCCGGGGTCCAGAAAGTTGGCGATCCCTTGCGACCCGCCAACGCGTACGCGTTTTCCAAAGTTCTCATGGAAAATCTAGCCAACTCCTTCTGCAGCCAGAATCCCGACCGCGTTCTGGTTGGTCTGCGTTATTTCAACGTATATGGTCCCCGAGAGGCGCATAAAAGGAAATCGGCCAGTATGGCTTGGCAGCTGGCCCAGCAAATCCGCAACCAAAAACGAGTGCGGATTTTTGTCGACGGGCACCAGAGGAGGGATTTCGTGTACATCCACGACGCAGTGCAAGCAACGGTTGCCGCTGCACATGCTCCGCTGTCGCCGGGACACTGGCGGTTCAATGTGGGATCCGGAAGATCCCACTCCTTTCTGGAACTGGTCACTTTTCTCGCCCACACCTTGGGAGAAAGAGCGGAAGTTGAATTTTTTGAGTGCCCGTATCCTTTTTATCAAACCCATACCGAGGCGGATCTTTTCGAAACGAGGCGATTCCTTGGGTTTGAACCAGCCTTTTCCTTGGAAAAAGGCTTGGCTGACTATCACCAGAGTGGCTGGCTTGTATAAAGCCTGGAGATCCTATTGCATCTTGGGAAGCTTTGGATTCAATTTTGGGCATGGAGGGTACACCGCCCCCGCTAAACCCTGAAGAATTCCAGCGTCGATTCCAAGAGTTCCTTCGCGGGCCTTTTCTTTTCCCATGGGCACGCGGTGCAGAATCCGCACGACAGCAGGAACCCAGTAAGGCTAAGGAAAAAGTTTTGCAATTCTCCCTTACCCCTAAGCAAGTCAAGGCTTACCTTGACCGCTTCGTCATCAAGCAAGAGGAAGCAAAGAAGGTTCTATCGGTAGCCGTCTGTGACCACTATAACTTCATCCGGTCAGCGGTAGAGGGTCGACCCCAGCCCAATTATGTCAAGCAAAACGTTCTTTTGATCGGGCCGACCGGGGTTGGCAAAACCTATCTTGTCCGGTGTATTGCGCAGTTAATCGGGGTTCCCATGGTGCACGCAGACGCGACCAAATTCTCAGAAACCGGGTATGTTGGAGCGGACGTGGAGGACCTTGTGCGGCAGCTGGTGCAGGAAGCCAACGGAGATGTGGAGTTGGCACAATATGGCATCATCTACCTGGATGAGGTGGACAAGCTGGCTACCCCATTGGGCGTTCTGGGAAGGGACGTAAGCGGCCGAGGGGTCCAAGCGAATCTTCTCAAGTTGATGGAAGAAACGGAGGTGCCTCTGCGGGCTGCCTACGATGTTCAAGGCCAAATCCAAGCCCTTTTGGAGTTGCAGCAAGGGAAACCTCTCCAGAAAACCATCAACACGCGCTATATCCTTTTTGTTGTAAGCGGGGCGTTTGAGAAACTCACCGAAATTGTGGCACGGCGGCTGTCCAAGGCTCAAGTCGGCTTTCAGCCCCGTACCCCAACGCAAACTCCGAGGTGGGAAGACCTCTGGGAAGAAGCAACAACGGAAGACTTTATTGAATACGGGTTGGAACCCGAGTTTGTGGGACGTTTGCCGGTCCGGGTAGCGTGCTCTCCCTTGGATGAGGAAGATCTTTTCCGAATCCTTCGGGATTCCGAAGGGTCTATCCTGAAGCAGTACGAGGCATCACTTCGAGCTTACGGCATCGAGACAGAGTTTACGGAAGCCGCTTTGCGAGCCATTGCCAGGAAGGCCTCGGGAGAAAAAACCGGAGCGCGTGGGCTCATGACCATTCTTGAAAGGATCTTGCGTCCTCTCAAGTTCGAATTACCCGGAGCTGGCCAAGGAAGACTTCTCATCGATCAGGATTTCGTCGAGGACCCCCGCGGGGGTCTCCCACGCATTCTGGACCGTTGGCAACAAGAACAGGCTCGGAACCGGGCACAAGAGCTGGAAGAATTTGCAGCATCCTTTGCCCAACAACACGGTCTTTCGCTGGAGTTTAGTCCGCAGGCAGTCGATCGTCTCCTTGCGGAAGCTTCTCTAGAAGCTGGAGCGGTGCGTCGGCTCTGTGAGGAAAAATTCCGTGATTTCGAATACGGTCTAAAACTCATCCAGAAAAGCACAGGCAGAACCCGTTTCACGATTAGCGAAGAGGCCGTGCTGGATCCCCAGGGGGTTCTTAACCGGTGGGTAGCCGACGCCTGCGGTGGAACTACCCCAGATGAGAGCTCTGCCTGAAAAGGAGGGGAACGATTCTCTTCCCGCTACACCTTCCCCAAGCCCCGGATGGCCAATCCCTCCCTTAATTGATACACGGAGAGGCAGGCGGGCCCTGCCTGCTGTTACTTTCTTGCAGGACTTTCGCTACTAGCGAACCTGAGCTGGCTCGGGCCCAAGAAAAACGATCGAGGCGCTAAACGAGTGCAGGTAGCTAAAGAGCCCAACCGGACCCAGTTCTCCATTGGCAAAGAAGCCAACGATAGGAATGTCTGGAAAAAACCGGCTGACCATCCCTACATCGTGGTCGGGAATCCCAAAAAGCCGCCGGCCACGACCGTTGCAAGCGAAAAGAAACGCCCCGACCGGTGGCCGCATCTCCAGATCCCGATAGGCTTTAGTGAGCAAGCGCCCTAAGGCATGGGAAGCGGCCCTGGCTTCACAAAGCTGGTATTGGAGGGTCTGACCCGGCTGAGCCATCATGCCAATCGCCACCGCCCCGGAAACCGGGTCGGCTCCCAAAACATTCCGGACGACAAACCCTTCGCCCCGGGTCCCGGACAAAGCCTCAGGAAGTGCCATCCCGATGAGAATCCTACCTCGCGCTTTTTCTTTTTCCTCCTCAGTAAGAGATTCAAACGCACGATGGAGAACCTGGTATGCCGAGTCAGGTCCAAGTGTATAGAGAATATTCCGGTCGGCTCGAGTAACGGGATAAGCCTCCCCAATCGGTCGGCATCCTTGAGATACGACACAATGGAAATAGAGCGGCCCCTCAAACGCTAAGCCGATCCCTCCGGGCACGGTCTGCCGATCCCAAAAGACCCAAGCTTCGTTCTCTTGCGCCTTTCCTCCCGCAGCCCCCCCACCAACCGGAAAGCCGGGCAAAGCTTCATTCCAAAGCACCAGCCAGTTTTCGATCGGAAACTCAAAGGGATCATAAAACACAAGAGCTCCCCGCAACCGGTCCAAATCCACCCCTCTTTGTGAAAGGGTTGCGGCAGGGTCCGCGAGACCTTCTCCCCTTGGCTCCAGGAGAGGAAAAGGGGTCAGGCGACAACCGGGCAGCGAAAAAAAAGCAAGAGAAAACCCAGGACGATCCTCCCACTCTTTTGCTTCTCCAATGACGCTAGAACCCGTACACCCTACCAAAACCGAGGCCTGACCGTGGATGGTAACAAGCTCCAAAAGATCCGGAAGAAAGGAACGATATTCGGGTGAAGCAAAAAGGAGCGCAAGATCCGGTGGTTGCCCTAATTGCTCCCGAAGGGAACACGCAACCTTGCGCACTTCTCCCTCCTCAAAGACGCCGGTCTTTAGGCAACCGACTCCACGCATGCTCGCTTCTGGCCGGGTAGTCATGGCTTTTGTGTTCGATAACTTAGCACAACGCCCCAGGAGTGCACACTTGCACCTTGAGTAAAAACCCGTGACGGAAGTGGCAGGCTTTCTCGTAAGCCCAGACAATGTCCATACCCGGCATGAAACCAGTTACAGGAACGCTTGGCCAAACCTCGATTTTACCAGTCCGAAAACGGTTTCAAGTGGCATTCCCGTCGCTCTTCCCCCTGGGACCACAGGCTTCATACACCAAACGGTTTGATTCTTTGACCCGCAGAGCCCCACGTCGAGCACGTTTGGCTCGTGCAAGCTGGGTTAATGGTCCGAACGGAAATACCAACTGCTTTTGTCTCGGGCTAGACAAACGGCCAAGGCCGTCCCCTGCCGAAGAGCACAGGCGGCAACCATGGCCTTGCTCGTTTGATGGTGGGGGTGGCTCACACGCCGGGCCTCCTTGCCTAAGAACTGCCCGAGCTTCCGTACCGCGTTCTGGTTCTCGTTGGACTGGAGACATTTGTGCACGGACAGGAGCGATCAACCCCAATCGCCCCGATGCTCGCTGCCGAAGACCTTGGCCGCACTCACCGCAGCGAATCTGTTTCGCCCATGCACACCCAGTACGGGGCCGAGAGCAGCGGGTCGCTTCTCGCCGGATTCGACGACGAGCTTCACATACGAGCGCCCCTTCCGAAAGGCAACTTTACTTTCTTTGAGCCGACCGCAGCTTAGGCATCGAACCGAAAAAAACCTTTTCTGGTGTCAGCGTCAAAACGCGTCTCCCATGGAAAAATGGGGAGCTTACTCATAAGTGGCTGCGACTGTCTTCTTCGGCACGCTTTCGAGAAGACCCCTTCGCTTAAGGCTTCGCACACAAAAAACATGCGACCTCCTATAGGTCGCGCACCATATCGTCCGTCCTCTCATTCGGATCCACCACCACGATGGATCGATTCTGCGTAGACAATCCCGCTTCCCGGTACGCGAAGCCGAAACGCAACAGCCGGTGGCACTACTCAACTAGGCTAAGGCCGACCTTGGGATTACAGAGCTGCCCAACGAGCCCCCTGCGACAGCCGTTCATCCTGGAGCCAACCTCCTTGCCGGTTTTGACGATCTCGAACGGCGTGCTTGAGAGTAAACTCGGACAACCCAAGCCAATTGTCTCTTCTTAATCCGCTTTTCGATCTGCCCTTGCACACCCGCGCCTAGAGGGCCACGCCATCCAGTGGTGCCGCCTCCGCACGATTACCGTCCCGGTCGGAACTCTCCTGAGGGAACAGCCAAACGCCCCTCCTTCCCCATCCGCCAAGCCCTCTTGTAGCCAATACCCTGCCGCTTGGCCTATGCACTCAAACCTGCGTGCGGATATACTCTCGTACGCAGCCTTATGTGTCTCTATCTTTTTTAGCTCTTGGTAACCGTTGGGTAGAAACCATTCCGAATGGAGACAACATCCACTATGCGTGAAAGGAGATACACCCCATGGCGGGCTTCGCCTGACCGCAGTCCTTTCCCGCGACTGGCATCGCGGGTTTCCTTGCGGAGATTCTATGAAGAGCCGCGCCTAAAATCGTCCGACCAAAGCTGGGTTGCTAGCCGGAAACTTTCCGGCATAAGGCGATACCCTACATGTCCTTGGGGAAAGCAATAAAAGTGAGACCCTTCCCATCGACGATGCAACTCCCACAGAAGCTCCGGAGGGACAATCCGGTCATACTCCCCTGCTACCAAAAGAATAAACCCCCGCTTTGCCTTGGGCGAGTTGTAACTGGGGCAGGCCAGCCGGAGGTGTCTTTCGGTTAACTCCTGAGTGACCCCGACCCGTCGCAGCTCCCTGCGTAATCCGGCTCCTGCGGGAGATTCCCACATGGCTTTATCGATGCGGAGGATAGGCTCGACTAAGATGACCCGCTCCAGCAAAGGTTCCACACAAGCGGTCTGGCCGACGATCCATCCCCCATAACTTGTGCCCCAGCCGCCGATCCTTGCACTTCCCTGAGACACAAGCCACCGCACTACCACTCGCATGTCGACCACCGCTTGTCGAACTCCCTCAGCGGTTCGTATAAGATCGGCTCCTACGGCTAGCTCCCCCGTAAGGTACCCTTTGGGCCTTCGCTCGTAATGATACGGTAAATGCATGAAAATCGCGTTCCACCCCCAACGGTTGAGTCTTTCCGCCCAGATCCGATACCCAATGTCGCTTACTGACATAAGCCCATGAGCCAAAATCATCGTTGGGGCATGCCAACCGAAGGGGCACGGGTAGAAATCGAAGACCGCCACGTTGTTCCGAGCAAAGGGGCTCTCAATGAGGCTTCGAAAGCGAATCTTCCGCTCCCCTCTTTCGACCTGTCTCTGGATAACCTGTAAAAGGTTAGAAGCCTGTTTTTCGGGGATCCCGTAATACTCCAGGGGGTCCTTGTCCTCCCAGGTGGCTATGTATCGATCCAATTGGAACGGGTAATCCTTGGAGAGAGGGTGGCGCGCCTGGAGCCATGCAATAAACCCAAAGCTCACCCCGTCTACGATGCCCGACCAAGCTCGATGGAAGACTCTTTTTCCCCAACGCCCGTTCCTTCCCGTCGTTGCCCCGAAAACTTGTGGATCCTGCATGGCACACTCTCCGACCACATTAGGAGAGTTCCTGCAACAATCTCTTTTGGATAAGGGCCAGAAGGGCTCGCGACACAACCTCCTCCGAAGAGCCCACCCCGGAAACCCGAACCCGCTGAGAAGGCTCTAACTCTTCCGGAGATTCATACAAAGAATCCAAAACCGCAAGATCCTGCGGCTGAGCGTCGGAGGCGCCGCTTTGAGTCACCGACCGCACGGTAACGCGTTCCACCCGTAACGGATCAGGAGTATCCACTTCAATAAATACGCAGGCTTTACCCAAGCTTTTCAGGCGGTTCCGCAATGCCTCGCGGCGCGATCGCTTCCCAAAGGTACCGTCAAGCACCACGCTTTGCCCCTTGCGTAAAAAGCTCTCCGCTCTCTCATACAGCACCTGGTACACCTGCTCAACCGCCTCCTCACGATAGAACTCTTGTCTTTGGGCTTCGCCCGGGCGATAGGTTGGAGGCAAGCCCAAAAGTTCCTTGCGAAGGCAATCTGTCGAGAGATAGGGCAAGCTCGTCTCACGGGCCAGCGCCTCCGCAAGCGTGCTTTTTCCCGTACCAACTTTTCCCATGACAACCACAGCCGTGGTTGTCAGACCACAAAGAGCATACTGAAGCGCCAGCGCAAAATACCTGCGCCCAATCTCAACGGCTTCCGTCCGTTCCTTCTCCGGAACCCTCGTGTCGTTGGCTTTAAAGCACGCCACCTTACCTCGTATGTACGCACGCTGAGCACAGTAAAAGTCCAAAACACCGCGGCAACCCGGATCCGCCAGCTCCTCTATCATTCGTCCTAGGAAGATCTCCGCTAAGCTCGGGTAGCCCAGAAAGTGGAGATCCATCGCCAAAAACGCAAAATCGTAGGCCACATCAATACACCGGAATTCGTCATTAAACTCAATGCAGTCGTAAATACACAGTCCTTTGGGTGCCAAGTGAATATGCTCGCTATGAAGGTCCCCGTGACAGTCCCGCACCCATCCGTCCCTCTTCCGCTGGTCAAGCTGGGATCCTTTAAGAGCATAAAAAAGTTCTGTGAAATATTGCAGTGCCTCATAGGTGGCTCGCGAAAGCACGACCCCCACGCTAGAACGCGTTTGCCGGAAATTTTCCTCGGTAACCCTTCGAAAACTCTCCAGGGCCCCTACGGCATTGAGAATAGGGGATTCTGCGTGGTAGAAACGCGCAAGCGCCTGTGCGATGGTTTCGATCTCCCTCTCCCCCACCTCCCCCCGGGCTAGAAGCTGTCTAAGAAAATACCTCCGCCGAAGGCGCCGCATCTGGACAGCATATTCCGCCACTCTTTGCCCCGCCCCGAACCGGAGGTTTGACCCTTCTGCATAGATAGGGACAACCCCTAAATACACCGCCGGACAGAACCGGCGGTTGAGTTCTACCTCCCTTACCGAATAGTACCGGCGCTTTTCTAAGGTAGAAAAATCCACAAACCCGAAGTTGACCGGTTTTTTTACTTTAAACACATACGGAGGTGCAATGGCTACGTAGGAGATGTGGGTCTGTAAAAGCTCCACCCGCCGAGGCCGATGCGGATAGGATTGAGGCGAGGAAAGAAACGAAAGCAGAAGATGATCGGCTAAAACGCTTGGCTCCTCCATCTTAGGCAAAACGAAAACCTTGGGACACAGTTTTGCGATACGGCGGCGACTCCTTTGTCATAAGGAAAGGTTGGGGTCAATGTCGATCTGCTTGTCGGAATCGTCATCCAATCCAGCCCGGCTGCGCAAAAGCGCCACCCATCCGATCATAATAGCATTATCGGTGCACAGCGCAGGTGGCGCGACAGCCAGACGTAGCTGGTGGGCATGACAATACTCCGCAAACAGTTGCCGAAGCCTTTGATTGCATGCGACGCCCCCCGAAAGAGCCACAACGCTAACCCCATAGGCGATGGCCGTCTCGACCGTCTTTTTGGCCAACACCTCCATGACGGCCTCCTGGACCGAAGCACAAACGTCGGCTAAAAAGGATCCATCCCCAAGATGCCCCTCATGGTTTTGGATAAAGTAGCGAACAGCCGTCTTTAGCCCACTAAAGGAAAAGCGACGATCCCCTTTTTCTCGGCATGCCTGAGGGAAAACATACCGCTTGGGATTGCCTTGTTGCGCCATTCTTTCTATGGCAGGACCCCCTGGATAGCCCAAGCCCAAAAGCCGGGCGATCTTGTCAAGCGCTTCCCCGGCGGCATCATCAACGGTGCTTGCCACCCGTTGGTAATCTCCCAACTCCTTGGCCAGAACCAAGAGCGTATGGCCTCCGCTTACAATCAAGCCAAGAAAAGGAAACGGAATCTCGTCAAAATGACCCCAAAAAGGAGAGAGCAAATGCCCCTCCAAGTGGTTGATCCCCCAAAAAGGTCGCTGCAAGCCCAGAGCAAGAGAGCGGCCAAAGGCATACCCCACCAAAAGGGAACTGGCCAGGCCTGGACCTCGGGTTGCCGCAACCCCTTGAAGATCCCCCACCCTGAGGGAAGCTTCCGCCAGTACACGCTCAACGCCCAGCGGCAGGTTGCGCGCATGCTCTCGCACGGCGATCTCAGGAACGACTCCGCCATACGGCCGATGCGAGGCAGCCTGGGTTGCGAGAAACGACCCTCTGAGGTGAACCGACTTCCCCCGGTCCTCCAAAATCGCTACAGCCGTTTCGTCGCAGGACGTTTCAATGGCTACTATTCGCACACCACGCCTCTTTCTCTCACTCCGTTGTCATTTTCAATCGTGCCTTAAACCAATCCACCGTCCAGCGAAGCCCTGTTTCAAGATCCACCTTTGGTTCCCATCCGAGAATCCTGCGTGCCCGGGTAATATCGGGTCTTCTCTGCTTGGGATCGTCTACGGGAAGCGGCTCATAAAGAATCGTGCTGGAACTGCCCGTGAGACGACGAATCAGTTCCGCGAATTCTCGAATCGTCAATTCGACCGGGTTTCCCAAATTAATCGGTTCGTGATAATCCGAACAAGCAAGGCGATAAATCCCTTCGATCAAATCCGATACGTAACAGAAACTCCGTGTTTGCGATCCATCTCCAAAAACCGTTAAAGGCTTACCCGTCAGAGCCTGGCTAATAAAGGCTGGCACAACCCTTCCATCCCGCAACCGCATCCTTGGTCCATACGTATTAAAAATCCGCGCAATATGCGTATGTACTCCATGAACCCGATGATACGCCATCGTTAGTGCTTCGGCAAAGCGTTTCGCTTCGTCATACACACCACGCGGCCCAATCGGGTTCACGTTCCCCCAATAGTCCTCAGATTGCGGATGAACAAGCGGATCTCCGTAACACTCCGAAGTCGAAGCAAGCAGGAAACGCGCTCGCTTCGCTTTCGCCAATCCTAACGCCCGATACGTCCCCAGCGACCCTACTTTGAGAGTCTGAATGGGAAGCTCAAGGTAATCAACGGGGCTGGCTGGTGAGGCAAAGTGGAATACAATATCCACCGGCCCTTCAATATCCAAATACTGCGTCACGTCCTGCACGAGGAGTTCAAACTTCGCTTCCCCCTGCAAATGTTCCACATTGGCCCGACTCCCCGTCAAAAAATTGTCGATCCCTATCACCCGATATCCTTCCGCCAACAAGCGGTCTGTCAAATGGCTTCCCAAAAAGCCTGCGGCTCCCGTGACCACCGCTGTTCTCATTTTGTCGATCGTTACCTTTTCTCCGGTTACCGGATGAGCCCCCATCTTGGACCCAACGGCCAGTAAACCCAAACGGCCTCTCCCACGACGTTTTGCTTAGGCACTGGACCCCAAAACCGGCTATCCAGACTGTCCGGGCTATTGTCGCCCATCGCCCAGTACTGCTTCGGCCCCAATACGTAAACCTCTTGCGGCGATCTCAAAAATTTTTGGCCGGGCAATACAACATAACCATGATACCCATCCTTTTTCTCCATAATCTCTCGCATTTTCTTATGGGACCAGTACGGAGATCCATTGATCAACAAATAGGGTGGCTGCAACGAAATCCTATCGCCCGGTGTTCCCACGCACCGCTTAATATAATATTGGGATCCCTCTATACCTCGTTCCCTTAACCGGAACTCAATATCTTCGATCCCCATGGTCTTAAAAACAAACGGATCCCCCTTCCTTGGCTGGCGAAAATAGTAAATCCACTTGTTCACCAAGACTTGATCCCCAGTTTGAAGGACAAAAGAAACTTTCGTTCCCGGAGCGAAATTCATCCCAGGAAAAACACCCCCTTTCGTTGCCAGCACCTGTGACGGCACCCAAATCCGTTTCCGCTCGCCGCTGTCAAGCACAAGATCGGTGTATTCAAACCAGGGACTCAATTGCCCCTCTCGCATCTCCAGAAGGGTTCCTCCTTTTTCAAAAACAATTGTATGATACGTTCTGCCAAAAACCGCGCGCTCCCAAAGCCGTTCCAAGAAGCCCGGAACCCGTTTCGGTGGAGTCAAAAGCTGGATTCCATAAAGGGTCGGTTTCATAGAATCGGTGGGAATCTTAAAAGGCTGCAGCACATAGGATCGGATTGCCAAGGCTACCGTGATAGCAACAAAGCCCACCTCAACGTTTTCCTGTAACCGCTGCCACCGACTGGAAGGGAAAAAACGTCCCGCCAATTTTTCTCCCCGCGCTACCAGAGGAGGTAGCTGCCGAGGATCCCCTTCTTGAAGGGCAATTCCAAGCTCCTGTTCATATTGGAGGATTTCCCGCAGTTCTCGATCATTCCACCGGTGCTGAAAATACAAGCGCTGGCGTTTAAAGAAGCGATAGAAATGCTTCCCCTCAACCACCGCCCGGCGCCGAGCCAGGCGAGCCTTCCAATCCTGCCAAAAACTCATGTTTCCACGTCGACTTTCAATACTTCCAGAAAAGCCTCCTGAGGAATGTTCACTCGCCCGAACGCCCTCATCCTTTTTTTACCCTCTTTCTGTTTTTCCCAAAGCTTCCGTTTTCGGGTGATATCTCCCCCGTAGCACTTGGCGGTCACATTTTTGGCCAGAGCCCTCACATCCTCGCGAGCGAGGATTTTGCCTCCCACGGCCGCCTGGATTGCCACCTTAAACAAATGAGGGGGGATCAGATCCTTGAGTTTCCCCACCAAAGCTCGACCCCGCGCCTGCGCCTTCTCTTTCGCCACAATGCAAGAAAACGCTTCCACGGGCTCTCCGTTCACAAGAATGTCGAGCTTAACCAGATCCGCAGGCCGGTATCCTGTAAACTCGTAATCCATGGACCCGTAACCGCGAGTAATGGTTTTGAGCCGATCATGAAAATCTACCAAGATCTCTGCCAGCGGGATTTCGCACCTCAAAAGGATTCTTTTTGAATCCACTGTTTCCATGCTCCGACACGTTCCCCGTTTTTCTAACACCAGTTGGAGTACGTCCCCAATACAGTCGTTTGGGACAATGAGGATAGCCTCCACATAAGGTTCCATCACCTCCTCGATTTGAGAGGGATCCGGCCAAAAGGCCGGGCTGTAAACCTCCAGGGTCTTCCCCTGGGTAAGGACAATCCGGTAGACAACACTCGGATACGTCGCGACAATTTCGACTTCATATTCCCTTCGAAGCCGTTCCTGGACAATTTCCATATGAAGAAGCCCCAAGAAGCCACATCGAAACCCGGAACCCAAGGCAACTGAATGTTCCTGGGTAAATTGCAGTGCAGCATCATTGAGCTTAAGCCGGAACAGAGCTGATTTGAGTTTCTCAAAATCGGCAGGATTAAGCGGATAAAGGCCGCTATAGACCATAGGAAGAACCCTGCGGAAACCGGGTAAGGGCTCCGGAACCGGGCATTGAGCACTCGTAACCGTTTCTCCCACGCTAACCTCTTCCGGAGATCGAATATTGGCAACGACGTACCCGGTGAACCCTGCGACCAAATGGTCAACCTCTACCGGCTTGGGCCGAAAAATCCCGACTTCTTTTACTTCGTAGGTCCGGCCGGTCGAAAAAAGAAGAATGCGATCGCCGCGGGAAATCCTTCCGCTAAAAAGACGAACGTAGAGAACAACCCCACGAAATGGATCATAAACGGAATCAAAAATGAGAGCCCGTAACAATCCGTCTTCCGGGACGGACGGCGGCGGGAACCGGGTGACGATTGCCTCTAGGACCTCGTCAATTCCGATTCCCTCCTTGGCACTGGCTAGAATCGCTTCTTCCTTTGGAATAGCAAGGATCTCTTCCAACTGGTGGCGCACCCCTTCGACGTCCGCTGTGGGTAAATCAATTTTGTTAATCACGGGTACAACCACGAGATTTTGTCGCAAAGCCAGCTGCACGTTGGCCACCGTCTGGGCCTGTACTCCTTGGGAGGCATCCACAACCAAAAGGGCTCCTTCGCACGCAGCAAGGCTTCGCGACACTTCGTACGAAAAATCGACATGTCCCGGCGTGTCGATGAGATTCAAAAGATATGTCTGACCGTCTCTTGCTTGATAGTACATGGTCACCGGATGGGCCTTAATCGTGATTCCTCGTTCTCGCTCGAGGTCCATAGCGTCCAATACCTGGTCTTCCATCTGGCGCTGGGGAATTGTGCCGGTTCGTTGCAGCAGCCGATCGGAAAGCGTTGTCTTCCCGTGGTCTACGTGGGCAATGATGCTAAAGTTCCTAACCCTAGAGGCATCCACAGCTTGGCCGAAGGAATGAAAGGAATCCTTTTCGCTCATAGTTGATGGTCGATCCGCCACAACTCCCTATCGGAGAGCTTCTTTCCTAGGCCTTTTATGGCACAATCCACCCGCCCGTGCAAACCAAGCCAGGGCATAGAAGCCATCCCCCACCAAGCTCCATTACCTGGTGGGGGATGGTTTTTGAGCTCCAGGTAAGGCGCAGAAAAAGAACATTGGTTTTTCAGTAGACTTTCCTATCCTACGTAGCTCAAACGCTATGAAAATTGCTCTTGCCTCCGACCACGCGGGTTTCCGGTACAAGGAAACCATTAAGAAGTTTTTACAGCAACTAGGGCACCAAGTCGTCGACTTTGGCACCCATTCGGAAGACCCCGTCGATTATCCTGATTTTGTTCGTCCTGCAGCCCTGGCCGTAGCGCGAGGAGAGTGCGAGCGGGGGATCGTACTGGGTGGCTCAGGAAATGGCGAAGCCATGGTGGCTAATAAAGTTCGGGGAATTCGATGTGCTCTGTGCTGGAACGAAGAAAGCGCACGACTAGCTCGGCAACATAATGACGCCAACATGCTCTCGCTGGGCCAAAGGCTTCTTCCGGAAGTAACTGCACTAGCCATTGTCCGGATTTTTTTGGAAACTCCCTTTGAGGGAGGGCGGCACATCCCCAGGCTGCAAAAAATGGAGCCACAGGAGTAATGGCGGCAGGCTCTTTACGGGCTCCAAGAGTCGTCGCGTCAGCAAAGACTCATGTTTTTCTGCCGGCCTAGGCAGCCTTCTTTGTAAAAAACTTCTCTCTCCAGTCTCAGTCTAAGGGCTCCCCAGGCAAGCTGGAGCCTCTTTTGGCACAAGGGCCTTCGGGACGCTGGACCATGATCACTCCTTTTGGGATTACCGCAAAACAAAAGGTAGTCTTCGTTTTTCCTCCCGATCATCGTAACCGAGGATCCTCGAGCTGTGTTTGTAGACCCGGGTTTTCCACAGCAGACTAGATTGTTAACGGGTAGCCGAGTATGCTGCCTCATTTGCGACTTATGCATGCATCGACCGCTGGGTGTCTTTTCACATGGACGAGAAAACTTTCGAAACCCTGGTAGAGCGTTTCTACCAACCGCTATACCGCTTTGCCCTTGCTCTGGCGAGGGATGAAGCCCAAGCAGCCGATCTTACCCAGCAGGCGTTTCTCCAATGGGCCCGAAAAGGTGAAACGCTCAAGGATCCGAGCAAAGTCAAGACCTGGTTGTTTACAACCCTCTACCGCGAATATCTGGGCCAGAAGCGACGAGAGGCACGACATCCAACGGTGGAGCTCGAACCGGCCTCCCCGGAACTTCCCACGGTGGATCCGGTAGCCTTGGCTCGCTTGGAGGCTGAGGAGGTCCTTGCGGCACTGGGAGAACTGGACGAGGTCTTTCGTGTTCCTCTCGTCCTCTTCTATCTTCAGGAGCTTTCCTATGCGGAAATTGCCCAGCTGCTGCAAGTTCCCCTGGGGACCGTCATGTCCCGATTGGCTCGAGGAAAGGAAAAATTGCGGATGAAGCTGGCGGAACGTACCTCTTATAAAAAGAAAGAGCGCGGCAAAGAAGGCGGAGGATAACCATGGAGGGAGACGAGCTTAGAAGGATGCTCTCGTCGGTTCGGCCCGGGGGACAAGATGACGGAAATCCGCAGTTCTCCGGGGTGTTTCGGCGAATGAAAGAGGACCCGGAGCTTGAGCGGTGGTTTCAATGGCAACGGGCGGTGGATCGCGTTATAGCCAGCAAGCTCTCAGAGATTGTCCCGCCTCCCAGTTTGAAACCCAATCTTCTTTCCCTCTGGCAGGAAGTACCCGCAGTCAGCTGGTGGTATCGACCTTGGGTTTGGGCAGTGGGGACGTGTGTCGTCTTTGGCTTGAGTGCGTGGTTACTTACCCTCCCTACCAACCGGGGGCTCCCCCCCTCTGTGCGTTTCGAAGAGGCCATGGTCCGGCAAATCGAGGCAACCCCTCAATTCGAAAATGTTTATCAAAGATCCGAGGAAGCCCTCCGTTGGCTCACGGAAAAACGAAAGGGGGATTCTTCTGACTTTCCCTTTACTTTGCCAGCCACTGGCGAATTTGGATGCACCACGCTTTCATGGGAAGGACATCCCGTCGCTTTAATTTGCCTTTCTTGGAGAGGCAAACATGCTCATCTTTTTGTCGTTGAGGAACAGGCCCTTGAACCTGGCGCCGCTTGGGAAAAGCCCCAGTTTCGCCGAATCGGTGCCTGGGATACGGCCTTATGGAAGCGGGATGGAAAGGTGTATCTATTGCTGGGGTTGCAAGAAGAGGGAACGGTGCGGGATTTCTTTGGTGGGTAGAGGGAGAGGCTTTTAGGCCCCGGGCGAAGCTACTCTTTACGTGTCTAGCTTTCCTTTTTTCACCTCCGGTGCGCAAATACAATCTTTGGTTTCTATTACCCAAACCGCGAGCCTGAACGACTTAGCGGGTTGAACGATTCTGCCACCTGCCCTCTCTTCCTCGATGAGATGCTTTCTGCAGACTTCCAGAGGCAGTCGCCACGGAACACCCTGACGATGGAGGCCGCCTATCCAATGACCCCTCCGCTCGCTTTTCCGGGAAAAACCGCCGGGCTACGTGGCCGACCAGCTTCACGACCCCGCTCCGTGTTTCGAGCAAAAAACTGGGGTCCCTCTCTCTTTTCCGCTTTTTTCCCGGTCACTGACCACATCCCATCAAGCCGTGTTTTTCGTGATACCGCTGGTGATACTCCTCAGCCTCGTAAAAAGGACCTGCGGGTAAAATTTCGGTCACGATCGAAGCGCTATAACGTTTTTGCGCCTCTTTTTTCCAGCGCTCTGCTTCCTCCCTTTGCTCGGGTGTATCATAAAAAATGGCTGAACGATACTGGGAACCCCAGTCGGGACCTTGTCGATGATACGAAGTGGGATCATGAATCTTTTCAAACACTTTTAGTAACATTCCATAACTCACCACTCCAGGATCATAGAGGACTTCCACTGCTTCCGCATGACCCGTTGTCCCGGTACAAACTAACCGGTAGGTCGGATTGGGAACGTTTCCCCCAGTGTACCCCACGCACGTTGCCGCCACGCCGGGTGTTTTACGAAAGGCAGCCTCGACTCCCCAAAAACATCCTGCTGCGAAAACGGCCCGTTCTACTCGATCCGGCCGGACTCCCTTAGAAACGCTTGGTGAGGTTGCATGACAGAACCGAAGAGCAAGCGAGTTGACACAATACCGTAGTCCCGTCGGCGGCGGACCATCGGGAAACCGATGACCTAGATGCGCATGACAACGGGCACAGAGGATTTCCTCACGGACCATCCCATGACTATAATCGGGTTGCGTGCGAATCGCTTCCGGCCGCAGCGCGGCATAAAAACTGGGCCAGCCGGTTCCCGAATCAAACTTGGTTTCCGAGAATAGAAGCGGAGCCCCGCAGCACACGCACACGTAGTAGCCAGGCGCGTAGTGGTGGCAATATTTGCCCGAAAACGGGGGTTCTGTGCCTTTCTCGCGAGTCACCCGATACACTTCCGAGCTAAGCACCTTTTTCCAATCCTGAGAGTTTTCCCGTGACGATTCCATCGCCGCCCCTTTTGTTTCGCCTCCTTCACCCGCTTTCGATCCCACGGCCTTTGGAAGGCCTTCTTTATGATCGCCCCAAAGGAGGGGCGCGCAAGGCCAACTTGCCCCTAAAAGGAAAGCTACAATGCCCCGAAGCCAGATCGTCACACCCCTGATCCTATCCAAACCTAAGGCCATTGGCTCAAGGCCCAAAGTTTTTTCGGGGACCGTCGCGTGTTTTGTTTAAGCGCAATAGAATGAGTAAAAAGCTTTTCTCGGTGGACGGAAAACCGAAAGCCGGATACCTGTAACTTCCAGGCTGAACAGGCGCGAAATCGCAGAAAGTCGCTTCTTGCCCCAGAGCTTAAAGGCCACCCAAGTCACAATGTTGGCTTATACGAATTGGTCGTCCTGTAACGACTGGAACAAGCCCTCTGGGATCGACGTTAACCAAGGCGTGTTCTGGCTACGCCGCGCTAGCCAAACCAAGCCTCAAGCTCCTCTACAGGCAGGCAAGCCGGCGAGGGAATCACCTTATCGGCATTTCGGAGCTTTTCTTCCGGATGTGTCGTTGTGACGGCCACCACCCGCATTCCGGCTCGTCTTGCTCCTTCCACTCCTGCCGGTGCGTCCTCTATAACAACACAGCGGCCCGCTGGGAGATCTATTTGTTTAGCTGCCCGAAGAAAGATTTCTGGATCCGGTTTCCCCATAGATACATCTTCAGCTGTGACAGCACAAGAAAAGTATCTGCATAAACCCAATGACTTAAGCCCCAAAACAAGGTTTTCCCTTGGGGTTGAAGTTGCAATAGCTCGCGGAATCGACCGGACAGCCAGCTCTTCCACAAACGAGAGAACCCCCGGCAGAAGACGAACTCCGTCTCGGAAAACCAGTTCCCGATAGAGTTCTTCCTTGCGGCGAGAGAGCGCCTCGACCTCCTCTGGGCTGTCCGCCCACCGCAAAAGATGCCCAATAATCCACTGGTTTTTTCGGCCGAAGCTTTCTTCGAACTGCCCCCTTTCCAGGGGCTTGCCCAATTCAGCAGCCAATCGCTCCCATGCCTTTCGGTGAAGAGGCCCAGAATCAACAAGGACACCATCCCAATCAAAAATGACGCCCCACTGGCCGATTTTCCTCATTCCCTTACGCTTCGCTCCATGGAGGTTGAGGCATTCGCACACCAATAACGTATGCCAAGTAGATGGCATCCAGCATGGCCCATAGAAGCTGGCACTTGAAATGCAACGCTTCTAGACACCGTTTTTGTAGCTCCCAGCTTCGAGCTCGCTCGAGGACAACGCGCAGCGCAAACTCCACATCTCTGGGAGCCTGGACCAGCCGAGTTTTCCCATATTCCAACGCTTGCTCACCCATCCAGGGATAAAACTTCCGAAAAGCTTCCAAACGCTTCTGGTGAAGTGATGGCGCAAAAAGTTCCGTTAACGAGGAGGCTACCCCTTCCAGCCACGAATGCGAGCGGCAAAACTCGACGTAGGCGTCCACCGCAAAACGCACCCCGGGTAAGAGGTACTTGTGCTGCCAGAGCTCTTTTCGACAAAGTCCCACGGACTCCCCAAGTCGCAGCCAGCGCTCAATCCCACCCTCATCTTCCATCCAACCGTCATGTTCATGGATCCTCCGGATCCACTCCCGCCGAATTTCACGGTCTGGGCATCGAGAAAGAATAGCAGCATCCTTAATGGGAATTTGCGTCTGGTAGTAAAAGCGATTGGCGACCCATCCCTGAAGCTGTTCCCGGGTAAGCTTCCCTTCGTTCATGAGGACATGAAAGGGATGCCGGTCATGGTAACTCGCTTCACCAATTGCTCGAAGCCGGGAAGCAAATTCGTCATGCGAAAGCGGTTCAGACATCTTTTTCCCTCCCTCGAGGCTTTCCTTCAACTTGTTTGCGCCCCCTGCCACTCCACGTAGCTGTGTCAGGCCTTCTTTTTTCCGGGAAAACCGGTGATTACGAAGCCCATTCCTCGTGCGATCCTTGAACCATTACCCAAAGATAAAAATTTCGCTCTCCACATCCGCCCGTTACCTCACTGAGGCGCCGCTCTTACGGGCGTCCAGCAATACCCCGCTTCCTCCAGGAATGCCTGCCAGAGACAAGCGCTTATGGCCATTCCGCGGGCATTTCACGTCCCCCGAGGCCACCTTCTGGTGCCAGCGAACAGAAGGCCGCTCGCCTCACCGTATAGCACACCCTATCGTAGGTCAACCTTCTCCAAGCGGTTCCTAAACCCACAGACAACCATTGCTCTCTGAGGGAAAAAATCGTCCGCGACGGCAGCCCAACAGCATTCCCGACGGTTCGCCTACCGGGATTTCGCTGGTAAAACCCGGATAGCGCCCCAGTCCTACGTCTTCGGGGGCAAAGGCATCGGAGCCAGTCGATTGTTTCCGGACAGAGCATGCGCTCCATGCGCCGCTTTGAGTCTCTTCTGGACCCCCATAGAAACGACCATACATATTGCGTCCCATTGCTTGCGGGTAGCGCCAAGTGAGATGACCCACGTTGCGAGTAGGCACGACTGCCTCTTGCACGGATACGCGTTCCCAGAGACCCAATCCTCTCCAGGCGAGGGCACGAGGCCGCGCGCTCGTGAGAACCCATGCCCCCGACGACGCGCGCGGTTGACCGTACCTATCAGAGACGTATAGGCCGGGTCGACTCCGATCAGCTCGACTTCGGCAGGAAAAAAGGATCGCTTTTCCCTCTTCCTCGCTCTTGCCATCGAGATTGAATCCGATCCGACGAACATCCACTAGATCGCCAAAGCGGTCCGTTTCGGCCAAGATGAAATGATCCTCGTTCCTGTCGATCCCCACCGCTGCGCCAAGGTGGGGTGTCACCAAGGAAAGAGGTTGCACCCCGACGCTCGCAAACACTCGCCACTCCTTTCGGTCCCGCTCAAAGCGGTAGCTTTACCGCAGATCCCTCCCGCTTCCAGACAAGTTTCCTTGTCTTGGTTGTCCTCTTCACCATCCGCCTGGCGGAGAGGACCTGGAGGATCGCCTCCTCGCGGTAAGGCAAACGCACGCCCTCAAGAACCAGGTATTGGCTCTGGGTCTTCCATCCGTCCGGAAGCCGCAATCGCAACCGATCGGCTGCCGTCCATGGATACCGTGGCCTGGCAAGACTGCTTGACGGCCGTCTTGTGTTTTGACCCCAGCACATAGAAACGGGTTCCTGCGCTCCAACCTGAAATCCTTCTTCCCGCCCGCATGGTTGGAGTATCCGTTTTTCTTCCAAAAAACTCTTAATGGGAAGAGGCCGCGGCAGCCCAAACAGAGGCGCACCCGCTCGGGATTTCTGACGGGGCAAGAGCACGTCAAGTTCGGTCCGCAGGATGACTAGCGGCCTTTTTTGCAAAGCGTTTTATCCTGGCTTCCTTTCCTCAAGCTCGCGGATCACCTTTTCCGCTCTCCGGAGCCCGCTCCTTAGCTTCGTCCATGAGCTGGGGCCGCCGTTGGCCCACTCCAAGCGATCTTTGCTTTGAGCTCGGACCCGGACGGCATCGAGCTCCCAGGCGGTTACACCCAACCGCTGCAGGAAAGATCGACTAAGTTTTTTTAGCGAAACACAAGCCCGCATCTGGCAGAAAAAACTCTCCTCGATCCTTCCGGAGAGCGCCGCTTAGGCATCGAACGGACAAAACCTTTACTGGTGTCAGTGTCAAAACGCGTCTCCCATGGGAAAATGGGGAGCTTACTCACAAGTGGCTGCGAGCGCCTTCATCGGCACGGTTTCGAGAAGATCCCTTCCCGTAAAGCCTGGCACACAAGGAAGCGATCCTTTCACGCAGGTCGCGCACGATATCGTCGGTCATTTGATTGGGATCCACCACCAGGATCGATCGACTCTGTACGCCCAATGCCATTTCCCGCTACTCGAAGCCCAAGCGCATCATCCGGGAGGGGTGCGCGACCACGATGACGCAGGCCTTCAGATAAGAGAGCCGCACAACGAGCCCTCTATGATGGCCGTTCCTCCCCGAGCCGCCCTCTTTGAGGGCCTTGACCATCGGTAAGGGTTTGTCTGAGAGTAAATGCGGAAAATCCAAGCCAATTATCCCTCTCCATCCAGTTTTTCATCGGCGCTGGATACCTGCGCCTAGAGGGCCACGCCGTCAGGCCGTTCCGACTCCGCATGCACACGATTATTGTCCCAGTCGGAAACTCTTCTGCGGGAACAGCCAAACGCTCCTCTTTCCACATCCGTGAAGCTGTCTCCTACCCAACACCCTGCCGCTTGGCCCACACCCTCACCCTTATTTTGACATGCTCCTATCAAAGGGCTTATGTTCGGCCGCACTCTGTAGCCCTTGGCGATCCCCCGCAGTGGGAATCCGGCACTTATCTTGTTGGGCCTCAACATAGCCTCCACCAACCAAGCTGACCAAGCGCAACTGCCCACAGGCAGCCTCAATCATGTCTCCCTTTGGCTGACGAACCGTAACCTCACAACCAGATCGTGCTAGCACGTCTCGAAAGCATTCCAGCCGGGTTGGTCTGGGTCGCTTCCATGGCAAGCCTTGGACGGGGTTATACGGGATAAGATTTAGTTTCGCCCCTGCACGGCGGGCAAGAGCGGATAGCTCACGGGCATGGTCGGGATAGTCGTTTACGTGTTCCAAGAGAATGTATTCAAACGTAAGGCAAGGTCCTTTGTTTCGTACATATGCGATGCAAGCTTCTAAAAGCTCTTGCAAAGAGTACTTGCGGGCAATCGGCATAAGCTTGCTTCGGAGGGCATCATTGGGTGCGTGCAAGGAGATTGCTAGGCGAAACGCCCGAGGGTCCTCGGCCAGTTGCCAAATTTTTGGAACCAGTCCGACGGTAGAAATAGTGATTCGTCGTGCGCCGATCCCTAGTCCCCAGGGAGAACAGAGATAGGATAAGGCGACCTGCAAGGCGTCAAAATTGGCCAGTGGCTCCCCCATTCCCATAAATACGAGGTTACCCATCGGTAAACGAGAATGCTCTTGGGCAGCAAGGACTTGGCCGACGATTTCCCCGGGAGTAAGATTGCGCTTCCAACCCATGAGTCCGCTTGCGCAGAAACGACACCCATACGCGCAGCCCACTTGCGTCGAGATGCATAACGTCCAACGCTTCGCACGCATGCCGTCCCGACCCTCACTGGCAGGGATAAGCACGCTTTCGAGCAACTGCCCATCCGAAAGACGCCAAAGAAACTTTTCCGTCCCATCCGGCGCTACTCGCCGCGTTTCCAAAGACAGAGTATGAACGCTGTATTGTTCCGACAGCCTACGACGGAGCTCCCAAGGGAGAGAAGTCATCTGCGAGAAATCAGTGACCCTTCGGCCAAAAATCCAATGGCAGATCTGGGACCGGCGGTACAAAGGCTCGGGCCCAAGATCCCACTCCTCGATGGGCCTATCCAGAATGCTTTCCATGGAAAAAATTCTTGCTAACTTGTTCTCCTTGGTTCTAGGCTCCAAGCCTCACGGATTTGCAGCCGCAGCGTGCAAATCGTTCCCAGAAAACTTTTTCTCTTTCCTTCCAGGATATAGTCGAGAAGATCTTTATACGAACATTCAATTATGAACCTCTATCTTATACGTCATGCCACCGCTGCAAAAGCCGCTGCGAGTGACGAGCAACGGGAACTTACCCAAAAAGGCAGGAAGGAGGCTCGAATCCTGGGAGAAGCATTTGCCAAAATGGCGATTCGGCTAGACTACCTCTACGCCAGTCCGCTCGTGCGGGCTCAAGAAACTGCCGAAATTCTCGCATCTACCTCAGGGTATCGTGGGGAAATTCTAACTCTGGAAGAGCTCAAAAATGGTGTGTCCACCCCAAACCTTTTGCAGGTGCTCAAACCGTTGGAAGAGGACGCCGAGGTGGGACTGGTGGGCCACATGCCAAGCCTGGCCGAGCACCTGGCCTATTTTCTGCAAGGGTCTCCGGACCGGCTCTCCTTCGATAAGGGCGGGGCGGCCTGTGTCTTCTGGGATCCCAACCATCCCCAGGAAACACAATTACGCTGGTTCGTTCGTCAGGAACAGTTGCGAGAAATGATCTAGGAGGCCATTCCGCAACGGGTAACCCTGTGTTACCCCAGCTTCGGCGAAACGCACGCTCGGTTACTCCCTAACAGGTTGTGTGGCGGTAGACCTGGGCAATATGATGCTTCTTGCGACCGTTTTCGAGGACGAGAGAGCTTTTCTCTCCTTCAGTCGTCCCATGCAGGCGATCCGCCGGTACCGATGAAAGATCCAGCTAAGGCCAAGGGTGAACCGGCCTCAGGGAGGCCGATGTATGTCGCAGTCGTATCATAAGATTGCCCAGGGAAAACAACGGCCGCTGGATCACCTTCTGTGCATTTTAGCAAGGCTTTCCTTCGGGAGTGCGTAGAGTGCGGTGTGAACGAAATGACCTCGACGAGTTCACCAGCATCCGTGACAGGATCGAATACAGCGCCTGGATAAACCAAAGGCTTCATGCCTAGCCATACCGCAAGAGGAAAGAGCCTATGGGAATCGTCGTTCGGGACGATGTGCACAAGTACAATATGTCTAGCATCTGCCATGCCTGCGGAATGACCTCTAAACCGAGCCGGACCTATCGAGGTACTGCTACCGTTGCCCGTTCGTTCGGGGGGGGTCGGCACAGACCGACGTCAATGGCGCGCTAAGCATCTACGAACGGCTATTCCAGGTATCTTCCATCAAGAGGGCGGTAACCGCGTGAGGCAGCTTATGGTCGTGTCCTCCCACCTGAAATGGCCTACGGTGCACGAACCGAAGCGCTGATTAGAGCTAGCGCGCATCCGTTTACAGGAGGCCATCCAATTCATTCGGGAGGGACGTCAGACACTGGGAAAAGTAATCCCTCTTTGCCCCATATACTTTCCCTGCCGATCCGCGTAGGAAACCTCACATAACTCTTCCGCTTTGAGAAAAATGACCTGCGCCAGCCCTTCGTTGGCGTAAATCCGCGCCGGAAGCGGAGTCGTGTTCGAAATTTCCAGGGTCGCGTACCCTTCCCACTCCGGTTCAAAGGGAGTGACATTCACGATAATGCCACAGCGAGCATAGGTCGACTTTCCCAAACAAATGGTAAGCACACCCCGAGGAATTCGAAAATACTCGACACTTCGGGCCAAGGCGAACGAATTAGGAGGGATTGTGCAAACAGAGGCTTTGACATGGACAAACGAGCGTTCATCAAAGTTTTTTGGATCCACAACCGTGTTAAACACGTTGGTAAAGACCTTGAATTCGTCAGAGACCCGCAAGTCATATCCATAACTGGACAAGCCAAAGCTAATCAGGCCTTGTCCGTCGCTTGCCTTACGAACCTGCTTATCGACAAAAGGTTCGATCATCCTCGCTTCCTTCGCCATGCGACGAATCCAACCATCTGGATAGACGCTCATAGCCACAAGAATATCCTGAGAGCCTTCCAAGATGTCTGAACTCTCCCAAGGCCAGCACCAGGGGGTTCTAGGGAATAGGGAGTCCAGCTTTCCGGGGCTTTCGCTTGAGTTACTGCATCCCCAGCCTGGCCGGAACGGCTGCGGCGACAGGCGTATCCCGTTTTCCCCTTCCACGGGGGACCGGCTCTCACGTCCACGACGTGCAGTCGCGCAAAGCCCGCCCGTCTCGCCGGTTCCTTCACCCTCAACATCGTCGGTCGCAGAAGCCATTCCGCACCCGCCCAACCCTTTCGGACTTCGTCGATATTGAGAAAATCTGGATCGCTCCGTTTGGCAAGAAACACGCGCGAAAGATCGCGCTGCACCGAGTCGATGCGACCATCACCGAGTAGGTGTCTTGTCTGCGGAAGCGCCTTTTTTCCGTAGTGGCGACTCAGCCGGTCGAATCGGCCCAGCCGGGTCTTTCGGAGATCGGTCTCGGTGAATCGGACGCCGGCATTCCCAGCCTTACCGTAAATCCCCTCCACCAGTACTCCCGGAGCGTTCACTTTCACACTCGGCCCAAAACGGTTCTGAAAGCCCTTATAGCATAACTTTTCCCCGATGACGACTCTCCCCTGCGCCCAGATGCAGTTCGCAAGATTGGCATGTGCGGTCTTCCACACGGCGGCAAGCCGTCTTCGCTCACAAGGCTCCCAACGGTTCCTGCGCTTGACAACAGCATGCTTCGCCGAGCACTCGACATCATAATTCTCAGGGTCAGTCGCCCGGCAAGACCGGTGGATGGACCCCAAGATCCCCCGCTTCTTCGCCCAACGCTGATCGACTTCCCGGCAAAGTTTTTCCAGGCTTGAACGGTATCCAAGACAAACCCCATAGCGAAAAAGCCTTAGATCGTATCCTGTGGCACTGTCTCCCACAAGCCCCACCTCCGGAACAAGTCCTTTCTCGATGAGCTACGCGTACCAACAAGCCCTGCCTCGAAAGGTCCAGCGGACGATGAGCGCGCCTTTGGTCCGGCCTCCAGCCAGATTGGTTGCCAGTCGGACTTGTCCCTGGGATCGAGCCCAAGCAGAACGACCGACCCTGCCCGGTAAATCCTTCCAAACCAGATCCTTGTAACCAATCCGCGATTCAAGTCTCAAGCTTTCTTGTAGAGCATAGAGATGGTTGCCTCTCCCCATGCTCCTAACATTAGGCGTGTTTACAGCCGCCCTTGTCGAAATGCACGTTGGCATGGTCGAAGCGGATGGCCGGAGTGGGCGGGATCCTTCCTGATGCATCCCCATGCGTTCTTTTCCCTGTAGGCCTTGCACAGCCTGAAAGATGGTGTTGGAGCACATCTGGGCATCCAACGGCGTTGCCTAGCGCAACGTGAGGTAGGTATCCCGGTGCAGGGCTACCCTGTTCCAGACGGAGTACTCGCGCACACCGGAAACGAGCCGGTTGCAAGCACCGGCGTAGACCGAACAGGGTGGAGTAAGCGGTCTTGCGTGCTCCGCCGTATTATCCCGTTGGATCGACGCCGTGGGCATCATGACTCATGGGCTTCGGGTAACATGCTGACAGCCTTCGACAGAGCGGTAGACGATCTCAGCGCTGAGACTGCCCGCCGTACCGCCGTAGTATGACGGCACGTCCGGGCGCCCGTTTTCCGGACCCAGGCGACTCCGTCTTCTAAGACGATAGTCGCCAAAAATCGCTGTACACCTTCTCCACCCACGCTCGCGGCAAGGCTATTCTAAAAAGCTCAAATAGTGGAGCCAGCGCATGTTGTGCAGCATCGATAATGGCATTGCTTCCTGCTGCGATATGGAGAGTAGCAGAAGATTCAAGAACGTCCCGTTGGGAAGGTCCTGCGCCTGGGATTGGCCAGAGCGGGTGCCGGCGTAGGACTCTGCCCTGGAGGCGCGTCCATCGAAATGCGAATTCAAGAGAGGTATTTTCGCCGGCATCGAGCTCTCTTGCAAAGGCTAAGCAGCACTTTGTCGCTTCAATCACACGCCGAATCCGCCACCGGGCGTTCAGCTCGGGCCTTGCTTGCGCTGCGTCCACTGTAACGTCTTTATCCTCTTCGAAACTTGCCTTTACATAGAAGCGGCCAATGGGCTCCATTCTCCAAAACTGGATCTTTACATCGCTGATGCGACACTCCCATCCCTCTTGATGCTTGTAGGGGTGGAACTCTGTCACATCACAAACTCTAGTGTCGAACCAAAGCGGCCAATCCGCTAGCCCAGGATGAACCGCCATTACTTTCTCAAGAAAGCGTTGGTCAGCCTCGTTCCTGGATAGTGGCGGGTTGACCATGCAAGCAGCCTCGAAAAAACCTACGTGAGCGACACCGAATTGATTTTGCGACACAGCTTCTTGGAAACGCTGTTCTCCTTCTCGGAGTAATTGTTCTGCAGTTGAGTCGGGTGTGTTTCCCTGATTCTCCTCTTGCCTGGCTGTTAGGGTTCGCATGATTACCTTCTAGAAAAGCGCCGTCCGTTGCTGATCGGTCGTGCGGTGCTTCGGGAGGTTGTGGCAAGCTGGAAAGCCGACGTATAGATATGAGAATCACCCTGCACAAGAATGCCACGACTACGCCGGCGATCCACACACCGATTCAACGGGCAACAGGCAGCGATTACGAGTTGGTGACGGCGTTTTGCGTGACTCGGGAGACGATTCGTCGGTAACGGAAGCGAGATTTCGTCGAGGATGCCAGCCACACCCCGCATCGTCTCCCGACGGCACTCAATCCAGGACAGGAAGAATTGGTGATTTACTTGCGCACACAGCCCCAGCTGCCGCTGGACGATCTGCTGGCCGTCACCAGCGAATTTATTGAACCCTCCATGAGCCGTTCGGCCTTGGGTCGGCTCCTGCGGTGTCGAGGCCACTCCCGGCTGCCTCAATCGGAAAGGCCTGCCAATCCCACCCAACCCTTTAAAGTTTACCTGCCGGGCTATTTTCATGTGAACCTCAAATACCTGCCCCAGATGGCCGACGAGACTTCTCGCCGTTATGTCTTCGTCGCCATCAATCGAGCGACTCGTTGGGCCCCCCTAGCGGTCAAGCGTGCAAAGACCCAAGCGGCCACTCGCAGCTTCCTCCACGCGCTGGCCAAGGCGGCGCCGGTGAAAATCCGAACCATCCTCACCGATAACGGCAAGGACTTTACCGATCGCGTCTTCGGCCAAGCAGCCAAGGATGCTACCAGATCCCATGAGTTTGGCGCGCTCTGCCAAGCGTGAGAATCGAGCACCGCCTGACCAAGCCGAAAACGCTCTCACCAATGGGACGGTGGAGCGCTTCAACGGAAGACGGGCACAGATCCTCCGTAGGCATCACCTCCAAAGCTCTCCGGACCTGAAAACCACGCTCGCTCCAGCGCACCTGGCTCTAGAACGAATACGTCCCTCAAAAATCGGCCCACCATCAAACCCCACTTCAGGCCCTCAAAACATGGCATCAATCCCATCCGGAGCTGTTTCAAAGAACGCTACGTAATCATACGGTATCTAACACCTAGCCACCTCCTGGATTCTATCAGTCAATTTCCGACTCGGCACGGCTGGTGTTTAAAAAATGTGTTGACGACATGATAACCCCGACCTTCGGATCACAGAACTGCCCAACATGCCCCTCTCTGCGATGACCCTTCATCCCAGAGCCGAGCTCCTTGACGGACGTAACGATGCAAAACGCCTGGCTTAAAGACAAACTCCGAGAACCCAAACCAATCGCCTCCTCTCAATCCGCTTTTGGATCAAGATGGAACACCCGCGCGTAGAGCACGATGCCATCGAGTGATGTCGCTTCGGCATGCACGATTACCATCCCGGTCGGCAACTCTCCGGCGCTAACAGCCAAACACCCCTCCTTTCACACCCGCTAACCCGTCTTACAGTCAACACTCTGCCGGTTGGCCCACGTACCCAGATCCTGAGCCTTATGCCTTGCTGTATTTCCTAGCTGTTCCCAACCCGCGAACCCTTCGATTGCCGCATCAAGGTCAGCTGGCCCAACGCCCAGCCGAAGCAAGGGCTAGAGAGGCCACGAGAAACGCCTCCAGTAGCTTAGAAAAAAATCGCCTCGTCCGCCCCGATCGTGCGCAAGGAAAACTCTGCGATAAAGCATGGAATCTTGGCCAGCATGGGATACGCTTTTCATACCGATACCTTGTTTCGCCATCTTGACCTGATCCCTATTCCTCCCGCCAAGAAGACCGACGATCACCTATTTCAGCCATCGGTCGACGGGCTTTACCCATCCCTTCCTCCGGTCCTTCGCACGCCCTACAACGGGATCCTTGCAGGAAGATACAACATCACGGTTGTGTTGCTGCAACCCGCCACCCCAACTCTTATGCCCTTGTTTTTCTACCTGGCAACTCTACCCGGTCTACTCCATGGCGTAAGCCGGGGGCTTGGGCAGCGCGCTTTTCGGCTCACTACCAACCCACCAGAACCGGCTCTGGTTCCAACCGAACCCCGAATCGATCAAAAACAGCTTTCTCAATCCTTTCCTTGAGCTCAAAAAGGTCCGCTGCCCGAGCATCGCCGAGATTGATGAGGGCCAGAGCATGGTGTTGCGAGATACCAACCCGGCCTTCCCTATGCCCCTTGCAAAAACCCGCCCTTTCGACAAGCCATGCGGCAGGAACTTTGAGTTCTCCGGTCGCTAGAGGGAAGGAGGGTGGGTCTCCCAGGCCCTCCTTCTGACAGAGCTTTGCGAGCCTGCAGAATTCTTCCTGAGTAAGACATGGGTTTTTAAAAAAAGAGCCAGCGGAGCGATACGAGTTCTGTGGACTTTCAAGAAGCATCCCTTTCCTTCTCCGAATCGCAAGCACGGCTTTTCGCACCTCCCGAAGACTCAACGGGCGACCAACAGACCGAAGATGGTGTTGAACTTCAGGATACGCAACAGTAGGAATACCCCCGGGGACTAAGGTAAACCGGAGCCGGAGGATGACGTAGCGCCCCCTAGCCACAGTGTTAAAAACGCTCCGACGGTACCCGAATTCGCACTCTGACGCCTTCATCCATCGCGTTTGGCCCTTCTCTAGATCGAGAACCTCAAGGTCCAAAAGGGTCTGAGAAGTCTCCTGCCCGTAGGCACCCACATTTTGAACGGGTGTTGCGCCGGCCGTTCCAGGAATCCCGCTCAAACATTCTACCCCGGCCGCCCCTTCCTCGACTGCCTGTGCGACAAAATCATCCCATGGCTCCCCCGCAGCAACCTCGTAAATCAAATGCTCCCCCTCGCTATATCTTCGGATTCCGCGCAGAGCCATGTGAACCACAAGCCCGTCAAATCCACGGTCTGAGAAAAGAACATTGGTTCCACCTCCCAAGACAAAGATAGGAAGGCGCCGTTTGGTCGCCCAGCGGACAGCCTCGAGAATCTCCTCTTGGGTCTTGGCTCGCACAAAAAACCGTGCGGGTCCTCCTACGCCGAGGCTTGTCCAATCTTTCAGAGGCACGTTCTCTTGGATTTCCACCTTGGGAAAGCAATCTGCTCCGATGCGTTTCTCCTGGCAACATCCCTCGGTTGCAGGAGCCATACAACCGCCTCTTCTTTTAATGAGAACTCTTAGGTTGGAGGCAAACGCAGAAGCCTTGAGCCGAGGTGAAGCGAAAGAAAGAGTGGGTTCCTCCCGTCGCGCCAGGTGTAGCCACCTTTCCGCTGCCCGCTACGTTCGCTTACTCCTTACATCTGTTGA
This sequence comes from Candidatus Methylacidithermus pantelleriae, assembly GCF_905250085.1. GTDB lineage: Bacteria > Verrucomicrobiota > Verrucomicrobiia > Methylacidiphilales > Methylacidiphilaceae > Methylacidithermus > Methylacidithermus pantelleriae. The sequence continues at coordinate 451 of NZ_CAJNOB010000071.1, read as the reverse complement.
CCTAGCTGCCGACCAAACCTTGTGCTTTTTGCCGCTTGGCTCAACACAATTGAAAAAACCTTGCCAAAGTATGGCATATACCCTCCCAGCCTTACGGGAGAGAAAGCCCGGTCACGGCCGCCTGAGTCGCCGTTCTGGAAGGTCTGCGAGGGCTTGTGCCAAGTGGGAGTATGCCTTCGTGCCCCGGCAGGCAGGCCGGCATCTAGTCTGCGAGCTAGAAAATGCTCCGCCTGCCGACCCGTTTCGTAAGGGTTGAGAGTCGCTCCTGGAACGTGCCAATCGCCTCGGAAGTGATCGCAATCGAAACCATCCGACCTGACGACTGGCGGAAGTTGTGGCCAAGGAAATGTGCAGCCGAAGACAATGCCTCTCACTTTGGTCTTCTTCTCGCCTAGCGGCAGGCGCAGTTGCGCGTAGAGCTTGCGCAGCCATCGCGGCACCCGCTCAACCG
>NZ_CAJNOB010000070.1 GCF_905250085.1 Candidatus Methylacidithermus pantelleriae | reverse complement strand
CTCTTGCCAGAACGAGACGACGGCCGATACCGTTGAAAGCTTCCTGAAGAGGAGTCATTGATTTTTGCCGAGAAGAGGAAAGCTTGGCCCAGATGCGTTGCGAGCCAGCAATCTGGCGCTTGGGTACCGGTACCCTGGCGGATCCGTGGCTGCGACGCATCGTTAGATGGTGTGGGGAGGCGATCGGGAGCATGTCCCGTGTTCCGTAGAAATTGAGTGGCGCTCCCGGACGTCGTTTTTCACCCCGCAGCGAGGGCGGGCTGCGGTTTGGTCTTTTCAAGTCCCAAGTCGCGGCACGGGGCCCCTTGCAACATCGGGATTAGCCGGTAGCCCCCCAGGCGGCGAAAATGGCTCTCGGCATAGAGCAGCGCCATGCCCACCCACCGCTCGGCCTGCTGTCCGGACCGCCAGCGCTTGACCCGATGCCCCTTGGGTTCGAAGAACGACAGCGCCGACTCCACCAAGTTGGTGGAGCTCGGGCTTGTGTGCAAAAGCCCCAGGATGCCGAGCCGATGCAACGTCAGGGTCTCCTCGAGCCCCTCCCGCAGGCTCACCGCGGCCCCCGGGTGCTGCACCTCCGGCTGCTCGGCTAGGCGCTCCAGCGCTGCCTTAGCTTCGGCGTAGTCGGGCTCTCGGTAGGCCTGGGTCAGCTTGCGCCCCACCCAGCGCTTCTCCGACTCCAGCAGGTGGTCGAGGACGTTCCGCTTCTTACGCACCGTGCACCGCTGGACGACGCCGTGCTTGTCGAAGGCCGCCCGGACCGCCGCACGCAGGGTCTTGACCCCGTCGATGACGACCAGCAGGCCTTGCTCGTAACGTAAGCCCCGTTCCACCACGTCCTCCAGCACGCTGCGGGAGACCGCCTCGTTTTCCATGGCCCCTTCCCGAAGGCCCAGGACGTGCTTGCGCCCTTCCGTGTCCACACCCAATACCACCACGATGGTCCACTCGTCGATGCGTGCGCCGTCGACCGCCAGGGCCACGACGGTCAGGTCGTCGAGCCGGCGGCTCAGGTGCTCCCGCAACTTGGCATCCATCTGCCGGATGAACCGCGCCCCCACCCGGCTCTTGGAGGTGCCGAAGGACTCGACCTCCCCCACGTCCTCCAGCGTCGCCGCATAGGACCGGGTCGCCACCCCGTGCAGCAGGCGGGCTAGCACCGCTTCGTTGAGGCTGTCTTCTTGCTGGGCCCAAGCGTAGCTCTCCAGGCGGATCTCTCCGCCGCCCTTGCGGCGCACCCGAGGACGCTCCAGGCGCACCTTGCACCCCGCCATGACCGCCCAGCCGGGCTCATAGCCGTGGCGGCACGCCTGCCGGTGGGCTCGGTGTTTGCCCTTGGGCCCCACAAGCCCGGTGACTTCGTTCTCCATGGTCGCCTGCAGCACGGCCAACCCGACCTGGACGCACAGAACCATCAGACCCTTCCGGGCCGCCTCGGCGATCGGTGCCGACTTTCGAAGTCCGGTATCAAGAAGGGTGCAAACGCAAGAAGCAGAAGAGGCAGTCTTTTCGAGAGAGTGCCGCATAATTCTGAAAGCCAAACCCGCACCGGATCGAGTGGCTCTCGGCAGGTTGGGGAAAAAGGAATACTGAGGCCCGTTTTGGGACTTCCCCAAGAAAGAAGAAAGCGTTAGATTTTTTCGATTGTTTACCAAGATCTATGCAGACAGTACTGGCCTCCCAGTTAAAGAAAGGAATGGTGATCTTGCTTGATGGGGTTCCGCACACGGTCGAGAACCTACAGTCGGTGGGCACTGCCCAAACTCGGCCTAAAATCCATTTGACCCTGCGAAACCTCAAAACCGGCCGGCTAGTGGAGCGTGCCTCAGCCGTGAGCGAGTCTTTCTCAATCCCCTATCTAGAAACCCGGAAACTTCAATTTTCGTACAAGCAGGCAGATCGGTACGTGTTCCTCGATGTTGAAACCTACGACGAGTGGACACTCGACGAGGGCCAGATCGGGGATCGCCGACCATTCATTTTGGAGGATCAAGTTTACGACGCCCTTTTTATGGAAGGCCGACTCCTAGAAATCCAGGTTCCTGACACCATGGTCTTAACCGTTGAGGAAACCGCCCCACCGATTCGTGGAGCTTCGGATGCCACCTGGAAGCCCGCTCGGTTACAAGGAGGGCTCGATATTATGGTTCCTCCTTTTATCCGAACGGGGGAGAAAATCCGGGTCGACACAAGGAAACGGGAGTATGTGGGCAAAGCTTCCAAAGAGTAAGCCGGGCGAAGCGTAAGGGCCCCGGGTGGGGGACAGGAGCCAAGGTTTTAGCTTTGGCGAACGTCTAACTAGATAAGCAAGGCCGTGCCAGCCAAGAGGCGGCGTCTGTCTCAGAGTTGCCGACGCGCTTGTGGTGGTTCGCCCGCTGGAAACCCATGGATTTGACAACCGGCCAAGAGCTATCCCAGCTCGACACTTTGCGCTAAAAGTGGATCCGTAAACCGGCCCAACCCCCGATCGGGGCTCCCGGGGCTAGGAAACGCTCGGCCGTACCCCCTCCGGGAGTTCCGGTAAAAAAGTTAGGAAGCATCATCCCGGTGGTAAAAAACCGCTCGTTCAGCACATTGGTAGCGAGCGCAAAAACTTCTACGTTTGGGCTTATCCGATAGCGAGACTGGACGTTGAGGATCACATACTCCGGAAGGGTAGGGAAGCGATTGGCATCGTCAGAGCGTAAAAAGGATGTTGAAACATATTGAAGGTCGGCTCCCAGGAGCCATCCGGGCAAAAGCTCGTACTCGACGCCAACTTTTGCGAGCTGCTGGGGGATACTAGGAATACGATCCCCCGGGTGGATCGTCTCGGGACCTTGGTTGGTCATGAGGGTAGCCGTAGTCTGGTAGGTAGCCTCACAAAAGCTCCAGTTGGCATAGTAGTGAAGCTTTTGCCAACTGCCTCGAATACCCACTTCTACTCCGTCCCGGCGATCTGCTGCTATGTTCTGAAAGAATCCGCGCGCGGCGGTTGGTCCTGGAACCGTTAAGAACAAAATATCATTGGTCACATCGATTCGATAAAACGATAGGTTCCACTGCATTCCCGCCTCGCCGAATTTCCCTCGCATTCCCACTTCGTAGGTTCGTGCTACTACGGGAGCCAGAGGAGGGTCTGAAAGGAAGGCATTGGGGAGGAGAACGGGAACTGCGGGGTTAGCCCCGACCAGTTCTACAGGGGTCGGAATGCGAAATCCTTCGTTATAATCGAAGTAAACCGTAAGATCCTGCAAAGGAGGTTTTTCGATGCCTGCCCATAAAAGAGGCTGGCAGGTGATGCCGACGGCCGGATTAACACGGTCAAATACGTGAGTACCGCCAAGATCGTGCTGTACTCCTTCCTCATCGGTCCCGAATCCTGCAAGATTTACCTCGGCCCATTGCCATCGAAGACTTGGGGTGAGGTGGAGAAAGGGGGCCAAAGAAAATGTGTCCGTAAAGTAGACGGCTCCGTAATTGTCGATCGTTCGCACGTTGAAACGGGGTGCTTCCACCGGTGCGATCGGGATGGTGATCCTCTCCACTGAAAAACCTGCGGGCTGATTTGCCTGGGTAAAGTAACTTTGGCCGTAGTCCCAACCCATCCCGGCAATGAAGAGGTTTTCTTTCCCTAAAAAGGGAGCGTCCCTTTGGAATTGGAGGGTTGCACCTCCCTGGTCCTCCTTTAGGTGGACTAGATGAAGGACAGCTGCTGGAATGATATTCCCTTCTTCGTCGAAAGCTTGGGCATCTAAGGGAAAACCAAATCCGCGGAATTGATCGGCGTTCTCCGCAACATCTCCTCCTAAGCTATCAATGGAGTTCCCCCGATAGTAGGTCGTGGCTGCAAAAGTCCAGTCTTTGGCCCATTCTTGGTGGACGTTAAGGGTTACCATATGAAGTTCATCGCGAAATGGATCGGGAGCCGTGTAGATATTTGCGGGATCGATGGCTAAGAAGCTTTCTGGGGTCAGCCCTAAGCCAAGGAGTTTATTCTTGGCAAAGGTGTACGAGAGGTCGACATCCGTCCCTTGTTCCTGGTATCCCGCTTTGGCAAAAAACTGGTGGAGATTGGAAGGAGAAAACTTTCTCCAGCCATCTTCCTCCACAAAGTCTCCACCAAAAAACCAGTCGAAAGGTCCTTGTGAGCCTCCATGTTGCACCTCTAAGAATTTTCGTCCAAAAGAGCCCGCGTAGGATTCTACCTGGGTTCCGGGATGGCTAAAACCGGACTTGGTCCGGAGGGAAAGCGAACCTCCTAAAGTGTTAAGCCCAAAAAGCGGGTTTGAACCTGGAATGAGGTCCAAGTTGGCAATAGCCACCCGCGGCACTAAATCCCACAAGATGACATCGGCAAAAGGCTCATTAATTCTTACTCCGTCCTGATAGATCGAAATGCCAATCGGAGTTCCGATGACCGGAGAGGCAAAGAAACCTCGATAGAGAATGTCCGGTTGGAAAGGATTTTCGCTAAATTCGGTGATTGTCACGTCGTTTAGCTGGCGATTTAAGAACTGGGCAAGATTTAAGCTCTCCAAGCGATGGATGTCCTCGTCCTCAGCCGATTGTACATTGCCCGCGACATGGGTAGGGGGCAGACCCACACTAGGAATGGGCGTTACTCCAACTACAGTCACTTCAGGGAGTTCCAACGGACTGACCTGACTGCCCTGGGAGGCCGGTTGGGACGCTTGAACATCGCTCTCCGCCGAGGGATTAGGCTGGGAATGCCCTTGGGTGAGTGGAACCGAAAGAAAGAGAAAAAGAAAAAGGAAACTCCCAATCGGGGGGTTTTTCCCGTTCATGGGGCGGAAAACTTCTGCAACTTGCGTGCCAAGCTTCGAGCTCTCGGTGCCGACGAAAAAGGCTGTAGCTTGTTTGACGATTGCGTGCTCTCTCCCTCTCCGGTTCACCCGCTAGGACTCTTCGTCCCTACCCCATCTGCTTGGGGACACGTCCTCACGCTGGGTGAAATTTCCCACAGTTGGGTGGGTAACTGGCTAGTAGAAAGTTCTTCTAGCGCGTTTTTGGGCATTCCTCCTCCCGACCTCAACAGGCCCCATTTAAGGCAAAACCCTGACAAAAGTCGACTGCTGGCTCTAAAAAATCCCAGCGAGGCGTTTTGGAACACCGCATGCAGGGCAATTCGACGCGGAGGAATGGCAAATGGGTCTTCGTGAAAAGGTGCAATACGCTTTTGGAATTCTTTTTCTTTCCAGCACTTTTAGCCTTTTAACCCAGCTTGTGGCCAGCTACCGGGAAAAACAGGTGGTGGAAGAGCTTACGGGTAGCGCGGGAAAGCTGGTTCAGCTAGAAGAGCTCGCATCCCTTGTTTACCGGCAGGTCAAGGAAATCCCTGATTACCTGACCGGGCGCGATCCGGATGCCAAAGGGGAATACGAACAATTCGAGCAAAAGACGCAAAAGAGTTTCGCTGCACTCCGCCAGCGAGTTGCTTCGGAAGAAGAGCGGAAGGCCTTCGAGCAAATGATTCAAGCCTACGAGAGGTTACAAGAAATCGCCGGCCGGATTTTTCGATCCTTTGATGGGAAGGATGGGGGCTACGCCTTGCACCTTATGGAAAAAGACCTGGAAGAAGAAGCCCTCCCACGTTTTGACCGAGCCGTTGAAAACCTTCAGGGGACCTTTTATGGCAAAAAATTTCGTCAGGCCACCATCGAGTCCGATCGCGTCACCAGGGGAACCTTCTGGGCCACCGGTACTGTGGCAGTCTTGGGCCTTTCGATCACTGTCCTGGTGTCCCTTTGGACCAAGCGGGAACTGACAGATCCCTTGTTTCAATTGGTCGAGGCTGCAAGGGAACTCGGCGGAGGTAACCTCGAGTACCGGCATCCGGTGAAAGCGAGGGGTGAAGTAGGGGATCTTGCCAAAGCATTTTGGGAAATGGTCGATCACCTTCAACAATACCAAGCACGACTCTTAGAGAAGGAACGAATGGCGACGCTGGGTGTTGTTGCGGCCAGCTTAGCCCACGGCATTCGCAATCCTCTGGCGTGCATCCGAGCCCTTGCTCAGGTTGCATTGCTCGACGGGTTGGACCAGCCTGCATTGCAAGAGCAGCTCCGCCAAATTATGGTAGAGGTAGACCGCGCCGACGAAAAGATCGCAAGACTTCTCCGGTGGGCGGATCCGGCGAAACGATCGCCTAGTTTCGTTTTACCGGAAAAACTTCTGCAAGAAGTTGCTTCGCGAATCTCAAAAAATGCAGCAGAAGGGGTGCATATTGACGTTCAAGTGCTTGGTTCAGTTCCTTGCTTGTGGACTGACCCTGAGCGATTGTGTCACGCTTTGGAAGAGCTCGTGCTTAACGCCGTGCAAGCTTGTCGAAAAAGGGGCGGAAGAATCACTCTGCGAGCTCAATCTCTGAGTGCAACGGAAGGAAAAGAAACGATCCTTCTTGAGGTCGAAGATGATGGAGAGGGGATTCCATGGTCGGAGCAAGGCAAGGTGAGAGAGCTTTTCTATACCACTCGGCCCGAAGGAACGGGGCTTGGTCTTAAGCTGGCCACAAAACTAATCGAGTGGGAGGGCGGGGAACTGGAATTGCAAAGCACACCGGGAAAGGGAACCCGTGTTCGTGTACTCTTCCCGTTCTCCTCCCGGGCACAAATCGAGGCAGTAGAATAGAAGAGGCCTATGCCCATATCCACTCTTATTATCGAGGACGAAAGCAATTTAGCCCAAGCCATTGCACGCTTTCTTTCACGACGAGGATTTGATCCGGCAATAGCAGCGAGCGTGGAGGAAGGCTGGAAGCTTTTTCAAGAGGTCGCGCCCCACATCACCGTCGTGGATCAGAAACTTCCCGACGGAAACGGGTTGAATCTACTCCAACGAATTCGCCAATCAGATCCCGATGCGGTCGTTCTTCTCATTACCGCTTACGGGAACGTAACAGACGCCGTGGAGGCCATGAAGCACGGGGCTTTTGACTACATTCAAAAGCCTCTCGACATGGAGCAACTCCTTGCTCTTTTAACCCGTGCGGCAGAACGAATCCGGCTACGCCAAGAAGTGACATACTATCGGGAACGTGACACAAGTCAGTTTTTGGGCAATTCGCCACCAATTCGAAAGGTCATTGAGGAAATCGAAAAGCTCGTCGAGACGGCTGAGAGGGATCTCCCAACGGTTCTTCTTACCGGGGAAACAGGGACAGGAAAGGGAATGATCGCCCGTCTTCTTCATCGCAAAAGCGCACGCAGTGAAGGACCCTTTTTAGAGATCAACTGCACCGCCCTTCCGGCTTCCTTGGTCGAGTCGGAGCTTTTTGGCTTTGACCGCGGCGCTTTTACGGATGCCCGGCAACCAAAGCCAGGGTTATTTGAAGCTGCCGAAGGAGGGACTCTTTTTTTGGATGAAATCGGTGATTTTCCGCTACAACTTCAGGGTAAGCTTCTCAAAGTCCTCGAAAATAAGACCGTTCGCCGACTCGGTAGCCTGCGGGATCGGCCGGTCGATGTCTGGATTATTGCCGCGACAAGCCGGGATCTAGAAGCATTGGTGAGCCAGAATCAGTTTCGTGCAGACCTTCATTTTCGCTTAAAAATCGTGACCCTCCATCTTCCCCCATTGCGCGAACGGAAAGAGGATATTCTCCTTTTGGCAGAACATTTTTTGGCGATGAACGCCCGCCGTTATCGGAGGCCTTTAGTTGGATTTTCTCCGGAAGCGAAGGAAACCTTGCTTTCGTATCGATGGCCAGGAAACGTTCGGGAACTTGCTCATGTGGTTGAGCAAGCCGTTCTTCTAACTCGCGGAGAAAGAATCTCCAAAGAAGACCTTCGTATCGATGGCGGCTCGTTGCGGGAAGACGTCCATCGCGTAAATCCGGGAAAGGATGGCGAAGAATGGAAAAAACTATTGGATCGTTTCCTGGAGGCACACTGGACCCTGCCCGATCTAGAGAAAGCTTTGATTGAACGGGCCCTTGTTCGAACCGGGGGAAATTGTTCCCGAGCCGCCCGCTTGCTTGGGATCACTCGTGACATCCTCCGTTATCGAATCGAGAAACACCGGATTCGCTACCGTGAAACGTTTTAACTTTTTCACCGATGAATAGACCTAGAGACACAATAGATCCTTGCACCTAATTGAGGAGCTCTTTTTCTTTCCGGCAGATAACACCGTCAGCTAAAGGCAAGGAGCACAACCCGCAGGAGGCCATACGGTGAAGAACTCGTGGGTTTTCTAGGACCTTTGTGCTCTCGGAGAAATCCATGACTCTCTTTCGGGCATAAGCTTGGGCCTAAGCGCTTTTCCTCTGTAAGCAGGCAAAGAGCTTGGCAAGCTTTTTACAGACCTCGCGGCACTACTGCTCACTTCGGCAGAGAGGTACGCGATCTTCGATGGTGCTTTGAGGAGTTTGTGGAGGGGTTACGCCACTCCATTGGAAGTACGGTAATGAAACGCAAAAGGTCGCTCCGAACCAATGCCCATAGTAAACCTGCCTTTCAGTAGAAAATTACATCTAGCGCCTCGCTTAACTTCGACACTGTTTGAAAGGTAAATTACTGTACCCGAATGAGTTAATGGTTTCCTCCTGCCTATGTGATCCACTTGGGCCCGTTAGAAAAGAGAGGAAGCAGGCCCAGTTTTTGGAGTAGCTCGTTTCCTTTCTTTGGGTATTTCGGAAAGCATTCGGCGCTGAAATTTGCCTTCGGACAAAAGTAGCGCTACGCGGATGGCTTAAAGACGACGAAGGGGTTTGGGGGATTTCTTCCGTGAAAGCCTTCGCAAATCCATTGGGCTCGGAGGCGGGTGGTGAGCCAGTAGGCGAGGAAAAAGATCCGCATGGAATTGAGGACTCGGGTCGCCGCCCGCGACTGATACACGGGGCAGACTTCCAGGGAGCTTTTGAGCTGCGGAAAGACCGGTAAAAACGTCGGCAAGTCGCTGATAATGATTGAGGGCCTCTCACGGCAAAGCTTCCGGCGGGGAGAGATGGCTCTTTAGAAGATAGCAGCCATCGATCGCTTCCTCGGCTGGGATCCGCTCGTCTCTTTACGTTTCCACTGGAAGCAGCCCTCAGGGTTGACCCCGTACTTCCACGTATTTATGGGCTTGCAGGCTAAAGAGCGCCCTATCAACCGGGTTCCCCAGTGCGACCGGATCGGCTTTTTTGGCGATTGTTTTGGGACTCTCAGCCGATACCTCGCTGGCAAAAGCCACCCGGCTTTCCCGCTGGGCCCGATCGCTCAAGGCTTAGGCGATTTTCCTCCGGGAATCACAGATCGGACGCCATTGCCTTCTACCTCCATCAGTTAACTCAGGTCGGTAAGCCAAAGCTGCCAATCTTTTGAGAAGACCCTGAGAATCGCTCTTGGAGCTTGGTTTCTCTTAGCTCAAGTGACATACGGAAGCCCTCTGTCCTTCGAGCGCTTCGAAGTTCCAGTGGCTTTTTCCTTCTTTCATCAATAACAAAGGTCCTTTCTTGGATCCCCAACTCTCGTTGGAGTCTCACGAGCAACCCCACAAGAGTCTTCCAATCCACCCGGTTTCCCCACGAAACCTCCCGATGGATCAGAACTCCTTGAGCATGCGCCCCAATCGAGGAGAAGCACTTGGCGCCAGTCCCCTCGCTGATGCCGGCTGTCTCCGTAACGCGACAGTCCCTCCGGCCCTGCCCCCTCAAAGTACACACGGGATAGATCATAAATCATAAAGGACAAGACTCGTTCCCCGTAGGGGAATCCTCGCGATAGAGCTTGTTTTCGACCCAGCTCCAACCCCCCTTTTTAACCGACCCATCGCCCGGTATAGCTTTTCTTCTTCCAAGTCCTTTTGTTCCACCCCGCATAGTTCCCCGAAAAGCCTACCTCTTACTTTCTCCCGGTTCCGCACAACGCACACTGCGCAGAGGGAAAAAATCTGCCCCAAAAACGATCGGTTTAATGAACCGCCGCTTCTGCACCGATCTCACCCCTCCAAGCATTTCCTCTAGCCCCCTTTGCCCCGCCTCTTCCCGTACCCCTAACGCCCCATCATCTAAAGCCTTCCCCACCTGCAAGCGCTCCACGGGGACAAGCTTCTACCCTTTCAAGCTTGTGCGAACCATCTTTTGCGTTTCGACCGGCAGCCGCCTCCCATTGGGCAAATTTCTTTTCTTCACCTTTTCCCCACCCGGCAGGACTCCCGAATTTCCGCCTCTCGGCACACCTTTCCGTTCCGATCTGTACGCACCTTTTGGAGATGTGTGCCTACCGCTTGAAAAATTTATAGCTTTTGCATCAAAGAATGTTCATCCACAAGCTATTCAAATATCGACGCTACACACCTCTTTATAAATCCTCGACTTATTACTACAAAGGTCAAAAACGTGAAAAAGTTAAGCTAGCAGCCGCCATGACCAGGTTACCGCCGCGGCTGGTCGCTCGAAGGCCAGTAGCGCGCATCGGGAGTCTTGCGGGATCCGAAAATGGCCTGTCCCACGCGTACAACAGTAGCGCCTTCTTCAATAGCAATTTCGAAGTCACCCGACATACCCATCGACAGCTCGGTCAGGCCCGCGTCGACCTCCTGGCGCAATGTGTCGCGCAGCGTACGTAACAAGATGAAGCATTGTCTCACGCGCTCACTGTCCGTGGAGAACACCGCCAGAGTCATTAATCCACGCAGCCGTAAGCTTGAAAATGCCCGCATTTTGCGCAGGAAAGTGGCAACCTCCTCCGGGTGCAGACCGTACTTGCTTGGTTCCCCCGACGTGTTCACCTGGACGTAGACGTCAAGTGCCCGGCCTTCTGCCTGAAGGCGCCGGTCCAATACCTCGGCAACGCGCAAGCTGTCCAGCGCCTGGAACTCGGCCGCGTAACGCACCACGAGCTTGGCTTTATTGGTTTGCAAATGACCGATGACCGACCATTTAAGGTCAGTCAGATCGCGTAGGGCTTCATACTTACGTGCCAATTCCTGCGGTCTGTTCTCGGCGAGAAACCGACAGCCTGCTTCATAAGCCATTCGGATCCGTGCTTCATCCACTTCCTTACTGACAGGTAAGAGCCGTACCTCGTTTGGATCGCGCCCGACTCGCCGAGCAGCAGCAGCGATGCGCTCGCGCACGGCGGCTAGGTTGCGTTGCAAATCCTCCACTGTCTCTGCGCGGGGCCACAGGCCGTGCCGGTGGTGTTGGGTGGGGGTCATGCTGGTCGGCTGGTATCGGTTTTCTTTGTTCATGAGCCAATCCCGCAACCCAAAGTGCGCGTACACTTACGTGCTTCCGTCAACTCCTTTTGCAACTCAAAAGCCAAACCGTATTACCGCTTTCGCCGCCGCCTCTGGTGGTCTTGCGAGTCGGCTGCTCCCACCGGTGCTTTCCTTTTCGTACATGCACAAAACCGGATGACCCTCGCGACAGCCTCGGAGGAAAGGCTTTCCTGGTCTGTCTCTGTCCCAAAAAAGCTTCCTCTTGGGACTACCAACCTATCACTCTCCAGATCAAAGGTATCCTTTTCGAGAAAGCCAGTGCTTCACCCACTGGGTGAGAGCCAAATAAGCCAAGAGCGTAGCGGCTAAGAAAGCCCAATACAAACGAGGAAGGGGAACAAACCCCAGAGCAGACCCGAAGCTAGAATAAGGAAGCCAAGCTCCGATTGCCATAATAAGAGCAGTGGTGACAGTCAGTGGCCAGCTTGCCTGGGATTGCAGGAAAGGAATTTTACTCGTGCGTATGACATGAATGATAAGCGTTTGAGTCATTAGTGACTCGACAAACCATCCCGTATGAAAGAGAGCCGCCGCATACGTTCCGTCTGGGTCGACGGCTCCTGCAAAACGAGCAGCCAGCTCTGGGGGAGAGACCAACTGGAGATTGCGGCATTGGAAGAAAAACCACATGATTGCGTAGGTAGTGTAGTCGAAGATGGAGCTAATTGGCCCGATCAAGACAATAAACTTCGCAATGGAACTGAGCTCCCAGGGTCTGGGTCGAGCAACGAGCTCTGGTTCCACAGTGTCGGTAGGGATCGGCACCTGTGAAAAATCGTATAAAAGATTGTTCGTCAAAACCTGGATCGGAGCCATGGGCAGATACGGAAGCCATGCACTTGCGCCAACTACGCTAAACATATTACCAAAATTGGAGCTAGCCCCCATTCGAATATATTTTACAATGTTTACGAAGACTCTCCTGCCTTCTAAGATTCCCTCTGCGAGCACGTTAAGGTCTTTTTCCAATAAGATGACATCTGCGGACTCCTTTGCGATATCCACCGCATTGTCCACCGAAATCCCCACATCGGCCACCCGCAGAGCAGGAGCGTCATTGATCCCGTCACCCAGGAAGCCAACGACATGGCCTTTTTTCTGCAGGGCCTCCACGATTAATTTTTTATGGGTGGGGGAAAGCCGCGCGAAGATGTCAGCATTCTCACAGGCTTCCTCGAGTTCTTCGGGACTCATCCGGTCGAGCTCGCTGCCCAAAATGATGCGCTTGGCGGTTAGACCTACCTCCTCGCAAACTTTCTTTGTAACAAGATCATTGTCGCCGGTGAGAACCTTGACCTTAACACCCTCCTGACGGAGGGCAGCGATGGCTCGCTCTGCGCTGTCCTTAGGTGGATCCAGAAACGCAAGATAGCCTGTCAAAATCAGAGCTTCTTCATCATCTTTGGAGTAAGCCAGCCGGCGTCTCTCTAAGGGCTTTTTGGCCACTGCCAAGACGCGGAACCCGTCTTCACTTAAGTTCCGGACCTCCTCAAGGAGGTCGCCTGCGAAAATGGGTTCCATGGGAAAAATCTTTCCATCGCTTTGGAAGTGAGTACAACGCCCAAAAACAGCTTCCGGGGCTCCTTTGGTAAGGAGAAGAGTTTGCCCGTCAACGCTTTCGACGACGACAGACATCATTTTTCTGGAAAAGTCAAAAGGAATCTCATCGACCTTAGAATAATTGCCAACATTTAGCTCCTTATGCAGCTCAGCGTGTTCTAACACCGCTCGATCTAATACGTTTTTGAGTCCTGTCTGAAAATGACTGATAAGAAAAGCATCATGCAAAACTTCCTCCGATTCGTTGCCAAAAACATCACAGTAAATCTCGAGAATAACTCGGTCACGAGTTAGGGTGCCAGTTTTGTCAGTACAAAGAATGTCCATCGCTCCAAGGTTCTGGATCGAAGGAAGGCGACGAACAATGACTTTTTTCCTGGACATAGCAAGTGCACCCTTGGAGAGGCATACCGAAACGATCATGGGAAGCATCTCAGGGGTGAGGCCTACGGCTACAGCCATCGCAAAGAAAAATGCCTCCTTCCAGTTGTGCTTTGACAGTCCATTGATAAGAAAGACAAGGGGAGCCATCACCAGCATGAAGCGGATCATGAGCCAGGTGAAGCGCTGGACACCCCGATCAAACGCCGTTGGAGGCTCTTCGGCTACAAGGCTGCTTGCAACTTTCCCGAGGTAGGTTTGGCGCCCCGTAAAAAGGACCAGACCGACGGCCGATCCACTTTCGACACTGGTTCCTAGAAAACAAAGGTTGGAACGCTCCAAAGGCGAGAGCCCTGGGCGGCGATCGGGACTGTCTGCCTTTTCCACAGGCATGGACTCGCCCGTCAAAGTCGCTTGGATTAAAAAAAGGTCTTTGGCGCTCACCAGGCGGATGTCAGCAGGGACCATATCCCCGGCAGAAAGTCGCACCACGTCTCCTGGAACAATGTCTTCCAACGCAAGCTCTTGCCATTGGCCGTCGCGAAGAACAGTCGCCGTTACATGAATCATTTTTTTGAGCCGCGCAGCGGCCGCGTCGGCTCGAGTTTCTTGGATGAAGCGTAGCGATACTCCCAAGGCAACCATAACGGACATCACAACGGCGCCTCGGAGGTCCCCCGTAAGGAAGGAAAGAAGCGCAAGTATGGTTAAAAGAATAACCAACGGATTGCGAAAAGCTGTGTAAAGCCGGTATCCCCAACCGGGAGGCTTTTCAGATACAAGCTCGTTGGGGCCGTAGAGCGAAAGCCTTTTTTCGGCTTCGAGCGAGCTCAACCCTTGAGCGTCCGACTCGAGGCGTTGGAAGAGCTCTTCAGGGGAAAGACTCGCCGCTTCTTCGTACGTAGGCAGGTTCCATGGTTTCGATAGAATCATGGGTAGCTTTATGCATATGCCTTTGGGACAAGGGAGCCGCAAGGGGAAATTCAAAATGGATCTTTCTTTTGTGTAGCTCGAGACAGCCTCGCCTGGGTGAAAAGGTAGACGCCATTGTTCCACTTTCTAATCGGACGTCGTTCCTGCTCTCGAAAAGTCGAGCATGAGTTTTTTTGTCTTTCAGGTTTTGGGTTCGGAGGAGCCTTTTGGGGAAAGACGCTAGGGAAAAATCCAATCTCCTGGGAAACGATCGAGAGCGCTGGCTTGCCGGTTGGGCTATCTCTCGGGATTAGGCTTTGAAACTCCCCGTGCATCGGCAACTTCGCAATTTTGCCAAAAAGCTGACAACTTCCTCACTAAGTGGCAACCGTTCCTGGCGGGATTGACAAGCTTGTCCCTCTTCTGCGGAGCGAGGCACTCACGGTGGGGCTGCAAGACTTTGGGCACTTGACAACTGTCTCGGCCGGGAACGAATGCCCCGGGCGGTGTTGACACGCGGGTTGTCCGTGTGGCCATAGGCCCGTAGCGCAACTCGGGCTTGTCACAGGCGGTGGGTTTGACTGATGTGGCGGCATGCAGAGCATCATTCTCGGGCTTCCGTATTACAAGGATCGACCACTATCCGTTTTACGCCGGCTTGCCTGGCTCTGCACTCGATGGAAGCTCTGAAGCTTGGTGGAATAGGTAACGGGTCATCTTTGCCGGCTACCCACCAAACCGTGTGTTCTCGCGGATTTCCTTAAAGATCTTCTAGAGCCATGCCGCGCCGCGTGTCTTTGGCCTTGGGCACGAGCTTTTGGGAAATCTCACGATAGATGTCTTTGCGCTATCGGGTCTTGCGACCCAAAAGGAGTTTCATCCTTTGGGTGATTGTTTTGGACCTTTTTGTCCTGCTGGTGGCTTCTCGAGCGATTGGCGAAGCTTCTGGCTTTCGGAGACGGTAGGTTTGCGCAGCACGACCGCAACGTTGGTTGCCGTCACTCTCCGTGGCGATATTTTCCCTTCCCAGATCGGAACCGACAAAGCCTGTCGCAGACGTCTTTTGCATCGTCCGGCCCATCGACAGGTACCCGCGAGGACCGTTGATCGTTCCTGCAAGGGGGGCAAGTTAGACTCTTGCTTAGGATGGACCAATCGTTAGAGACCTCATACGCGCTCATGACAGAGGGAAGGTAAATGCGGCTAGAAAGGGTCAGTAGCGATACCTGGTTAACGTCCTTACAACTCACAAGACAGTGGTCGAATGGGATAGACGGGAGCGACCTCAAATTCAGGCCGCATGCTTGTGTCGGGTTTGGATGCTTCGCCCACTTGGGAAATCCAGCCTACCGGTATTTTGCGCCGGAAGGCCCAATCGGCTTCGCGGTTCACCGTGGAAGAGTTTTTGCAACAAGACTAAGTTAGCCCTCCTGCGAGCGGATGCCTCGCGGGCAAGCAAGTTCGCCGGATGGGAACTGTGCACCGTAGTCTCCAAAAGGCTGGACGAGTTCTGGCGTGAGCAAAAGCCGGTGGGCAGGGTCTGCTTTATCCGGCGTAGGAGAGAAGGATCGATCCATCGATTAACCCGTAACCGGGGGCGCTTCCTTCCCCGGCTAAACTCATGGGCTTGCGTTGGGGGTATACCGTGGAAAAAAACGGGAGCCTTTAAACCATCCCCGAGAGGACACTTCTCCTCAGGCTGGCTTATGTGGAATCGGCGGGCGTTCGCCCAAACGTACGGATCGCCCAGCTTCGAAGGTTGCCAGCAGCTAAAAAACTATAGAGACCCATAACGCTATTCATCGCAGCACATCCGAATCCGAATGAAGTTTGAGTGCGTGGGCCAAGCGGCAGGGTCTTCGCTGCAAGACGGCTTGGGGGATAGGGAAGGAGGGGTGTTTGCCTATTCCCAGAGAATAGTTGCTGACCGGGACGGTAACCATGCATGCGGGGGGCGGAGTGGCTTCGACGGCGTGGCCCTCTACGCGCGGGTATCCAGCGCCGATGCAAAGGTGGATGAAGACAGAGAATTGGTTTGGGTTCTCCAAGTTGGCTCTCAAGGAAAGAGTTTCGGATCGTCAAGGCCGTCAAGAAGGTTGGCTCTGGGGTGAAGGGCCATCGCGGAGGGCTCGTTGGGGAGTTCTGTGATCCAAAGGCCCGCGGCATCCTGGTCGAGTGGCGCAAGCGGCTGATGCGTGTCGGCTTCAAGTAGCCGGAAGCGTCATTGGCTACAGAGAGTCGATCGATCCTGGTGGTCCATTTGGATGAGAGGGCCGACGATAGGGTGTGCGACCCGTAGGAGATGATCGTTTGGCTGTGGGCTAGGCTTTAGGGGAAGAGCTCTGCGCTGAATTGCGCCCAAGAAAGCGCTCGAACCGATCGCATGAGCGAACTTCCTGTTGTGCCTTACCAGAAGCGCTTGGCTGTGATGCCCAAGCTCGGACGTTGCTCAACACCTATGCGGTGCTCTACGGGCGGGCGCAGCGGAACCTCTTTGCCCAAATGCAGGCTAGCGTTTCTCCGAAAAAACTTAAGCGAGCCTTTCTGACGCGGTTTGACCCCACCGCCCGAGAGTTTCATGTGCTCCGGGTCCAAGCTCGAAGGAAAGATTGCTTGGAGGAGCAAACGGCGGAGCCCAAGCTCATTGAGGAAGCTAAGGGGTGGGTTCCAGGGATTGGAAAAGGTGATCTGCAAGCTCGAGCAAAAGAAGCCGCGATCAAACGTGTTGCACGGGAAAAAGGGGCGGCTAGCCATCTTGCGGACTAGAGTTGACGCGCTCTTGGCCCATCAGAAGTCCCGAAGGGGTGCGTCTCTGTTTGCCTTCGCTCCGCCTCTTTCCGTAAAAGAGTTTTCGTTGGAAGAAAACGACTATGCGCATCACGCCGCTTGGAAGAACGATTGGCACGCGGAGTGGAAGAGCTAGCTCTTTGTGCTGGGATCGGAAGAAAAAAACCGCTGGCAACCCGTCCGCCAAACCAACGTATCCACGGACCGGAGCCTATCCGCTGCGGCTGCGGCTGCCCGGGGGATGGGGAAGCCTAAGCCAATACCTGGCTCTTAAGGTCGTGCTGTGCTTCGCCCATGGCCAGGAGGGGGTCCTCTAGGCGCTCTCCGCCAGCCAGATGGGCAGCGCGCCAATTAAGGCTAGGGAACTTCTCTGGAAGCCGAAGGGATCTGCAGAATCCCCATGGCAAGAGCGAAGAGCACGCTAAAGCGGTTTTTGCTAGTGGGCGCCAAAAGATTGCCCGGGCCGACGATGCCGAATCAGACAAGGGGCTTGTAATCGAACGATTGGATCTTGGAAGAAGCAAGGCTCGAGCTTGAGTCGGTGGATCCTGTTTGGGCCCGCTCGCTCTTTTCCTTCGCCTACCGGCAAGGCGATCGCCATGGCTCACGTCGGCTTTTTTCTATCGGAGTCGAGGTGACCGAACTCAACCCAGCCTGTACCTCCGTGATCAATGCGGTCAACCACGCGCTTCGTCATAGCGCAAGTTTTCACTAGCGCGCGGCCTCGTGCCGTCGCCTGGAGAGGATTGCAGCTCTCCGAACGCCCATCCATGCCAGAGGTAGTCATGTCACCTTCGCCTTACCCGGAAGCAATCGGACGAGGGATGTATGGACCTTTCTATGGAGGGGGTTCGGGGGAGACTCAAAGCGGCGCATGCAGCGCATGGGCGGTCGGAAGGCAATCGATTGCCTCCCGCGCCTCTGTCCCCGAAAACGTGGGACGCCGCGCCACCCGGGCCTTACAGGTATAACCCCGGCACATGCGAATCATCGGCAGCACTGTCGGGCCAGCGTGCCGGGGGATCTTTTCTGGTACTGGTAGGGGAATGATTGTCGATCGTTTTAGGAACGGTTTTGGAGCACATTGCCTGAGGAAGCAAACACGGTTCAGGCAACCTGCCTGGGCAGAACCCGCGCTAGCCTTGTCTGAAAGCCGAATGCAGGAAATCTGCGTGCTTGGTAGGATCAAGCAGGGAGTGGAAACCGTTGATAGGGAGAGAGGTTTGAGGGTGTGCTCCAAGCGAACGGAGTAGCCGCGAGTGGACTCTCCTACGTCACCTCGTGCCACTGCTCGACTCTACTGGTTCCCAGGGAGCGAAAAGATCAACAAGCTAAGAAGCCCAAAAGCCCGCGTAGTCTTTTCCGTCCAAAAGTGGGGCATATTGTACAGTCGCTTGGTTTTCCTGGCAAAAAAGGATTTTTCTTTGGGTGCTCCCAAGAAAACGTTCAGAGAGGCCAGCGCTCTTCCGGGTCTTCACCCCATATTAGGGGTTAGAATATGAAAATCCCTTGCTTGATCCTGATCCGATGGCGCCTTTGGCCTCTTTGGGTTGGAAGCATCTTCCTTCCCTTCGCCAGTTTTAGCTGGGTTTTTGCTCAGGAAGCTCCTAGTAATCCTCCGTTTAGGATAGAGTTTAAGGAAAAGCCTCAAAAGGCACAGTCGTTAACCCATGCCCAGATTCCGGCAAGTCCCTCCAGGCCATTCGTCGTGTTTGGGATGGATCTAAACCAATTCCTGGCAACGATGGCTCAGAGGGCCCATCTTAACTACACTCCTCGGCCGGATATTACTGGATGGGTGGAGGGAAGCTATTGGCAGACTGATGCCCTTGCGATGGCTCAAGAGGCCGCGCGGGCTCATGGATACGTCGTTCGCGTTGAGGCTGGCAACTTGTGTGTTGATCGCTACGGAGCTTTTGCAGAGACACCCAAGCCAGAAATCTCTCTCCCTCCTACCTTGCCGCGACCATCCGAGGGCGCTCCCATAATTCCCCGTTCTGAGGCAAAAGGAGAGGCCGCTTCTTCCAGTAGCGACAAACATGATATCAAAAAGAAGACAGAGCTCGCCGCTAGCCAGAAGAGCTCCTCCCAGGGTTTGCCAGCTGTTTCTGCCAATTCCCGTTCTTCCGCGAAACAAAAGGATGTCTCTGTAAAAAAAGAAGAACAAAAGAAACCCTCTCCAAAAGAGAAGAAACAAACGAAAGCTTCTAAAGAACCAAAGAAACCCCGCTGGATTCCGGTTCTATATAATGGTCGAATCTATTACCTTCCCGCCAGGAAGTAGAACCGATACGAAAAACGACACTATTTTCCATGAAGCTACCTTCTTAGGGGAAGCTAACTGGAAAAGGCTGCTACTTCCCTCATCCTAGGGATGGAACAAGCCACGCTCTCCTCTTGTAGCACGCGTATTAACGATCTATTTGGCCCAGGCCTCCAAATAGCTTTTGTCGTTTGGACCTGGACGGCTGAAGGTATCCTTCTAGGGCAGTCCGCTGGGGACTATGCAAAAAGCCGTTTTCCTAGCCTAACAAAGGAAATTTTTCTCCTAGCGCACGCGATTGCTCATGGGCTTACAAGAATTCACTTGGTCATCTTTGGAATCGGCTTATTCTCGCACTGGTCTATATACGCACTAGAGTCTTTGTCAGCGGCCACAGGATTTTGCATCGGATTTCTTTCGGTCTTAGGCCCTTCCGACCAACAAGCCTCGGAAAAGCCGAGGCCAAGCACGTGGCGGATCGGTAGAAAAGAAATATTGTCTAATGTTGATCGAAAAAACCTTGGCCATGTACTGGCCATACTGGCTCTGTTTTGGCCCTTTCGTCCCTTTCCCCAAGCTATGGTTTGGAGCCTTATCGCCGGAGCAGGCTTCATGTTTTGGCTTCTTATTCAAAAAGAAACGTGCAGGCCACCGCGATGCCCGGATCTGGTTGGGCTTCTGTTTACGTCTTTAGCTTCCGGGGCGCTTGTGTGGAGAGGCGAAGGGGAACCCCCTTTTTCTTTACACGTTTTAGGCGAGATCCGTGAACGGCTGATCTGGAGTCAAGTGTTTCTTCTTGGTCTTCCTGAGGGGGTTTTTCTTATCTCAGAGGACCTTTTGCCCTCTAAGAAGCTAGCAGAGGTTCTCGGCGTGGTCCAACTTGTCCTTTTGGGACCTCTATGGCGGCGGACAAAGGGGCTCCTTCAGCAAGAAGCCCAGCTGTGGGAAAAACTCTTGGCTGAACCTGCGGAGAGCTGGGCAAAAGGCTTGCCAATCCTTAAAGGATGGCGCACGTGCTATATCCTTTCGACTTTTCTCTCGGTTTGCCTTCTCTCTACCTGGGGAGTTCTCGGCTGGATGATAGGGCTTGTGGGCGCCGTTTGCCTTTGGAAACCCGCGTGCGACTGCTGGAAAGAAGCCGACCGCATGTTGCAGCTTCAGAAGGAGGCCTCTCGCTGGGAACAATAATGCGGGTAGACATCGGAAACTGCCCTTCCTTAGGCTTTGAAAGAAGGGCCCATCCCAAAAGGTCCTGCCGCGTGGGCTTCCGGCCTTACATAAAAGCAATTGGAAAAGGGGGTCAGTCCACGGCCTTGGCAAAGACCGTGCTCGAAGCGGAACCGAAAGGCAAAACCTACAGTGACCCTACACGGGATTGGGCAGAACGACCCCATTTGACAAGCATTTGTCAGGGGAAGAGACCCCGGGAAGCTGCAATAGAAAGCATTGCTCCCTGTTGATGTGATTACTTTGGCCGGGCACGAAGGAGACCAGTCTGGCCCTTAGCTTTTCTAGGCCGGCTGCTTATTGCGGCCACGCAGGTGGTCGAACGTAAGAAGACAGTCAAGAGGAATGGAACGGTTCATGGATCCTGCCATAGCGAACTTATGCAGTCTTTTGCCACTCCTTTTTCTTTTACTATCCGTAGATTTTGGGGTCGTGTTTTTTGTGTTTCCAAGCAACGGAAACAAGAAAGGAGTGGTGGAGCTCGATTTTCTTGAGAATATCGTTCGAGGCGTATGGGCCGAATGCGACTAAAGAGAGGGGGAAGCGCATGTATCGAAAAATCTTGGTCGCTCTGGATCGCACGAACGCCGACCAGGTGCTCCTGCCACACGTGAGCGAACTAGCACGAACGCTCATGGCAGAGCTATTACTTGTTCGCGTTTCGCACGGGTGGGCTGCACGCCATAAGGAGTGGCTTAATTTGGCAGAATCTCGCGAGATGCGAGAGGATCGTGAATACGTCGAAAAACTTGCGCGGGAACTCCGCGACAAAGGGCATCTTCGAGTCGGGACGAGGCTTGCTTGGGGTGAACCGGCCGAGGAAATTCTGCGGATTGCCGAGGAGGAAGGATGCGACCTCATTGCGATGACAAGCCATGGGCATCGATACTTGGCTGATGCACTTCTTGGCACTCCCATTGAAGAAGTCAGGCATCGAACACGGGTTCCTATGCTTATCGTTAGCGCTATAGGGAAAAGGGAGCCGCCCGCCAGCGGGAGCTTGACCCGGGAAAAGAAACTCGATGGGTAGGAGCTGGTACGTCGATTTTCCCAAAGAGAAGGAGAACAATACGGCTCCGACAGATGGGAATGTGGAGGGAATCCCAGAGTCGATCTGGCTGGGTATTTGACTTTCATACGGCTGCCTGCCAGTACTCCCGTGGGGGTCAGCACTCTATGCCTATTCTGATGACGTGATTCGGAGGTAAGTTCGAAACAAAAGGGAAGGTTTACTTATAGGGAGCTCTTTTTGGTTGCATTGTTTGGCTCCTAATGAATTGGGCATTGTGGCAGAGAAGTTGTCCAGGGGAAGCCAAAAGATTTCTTCGCAGGAACACGCAGATTTCCAGGTTGATGCGCGTGCTCGGGCAGTGGAAGCGAGAAGCTTGTGCAAAGAGGCTTTGTCTTGGAGTCGACTCTCGGCCGAGAAGGCTTCTTAATCTCTGGATCTTTCCAAACCTCTCCCTCGGAGGGGGTTAAGGCGGCATCGCCGGCTCGCAGTCGACCGCAGCAGGGAGAGTTCGAGCGGATCGACTAAAAAGCGCTTCTTCTCGATTCTTGCCCTGGGTGAAGAGATCCCGATCCACGTGGGGGGTCATGTGGCGGGACCCAGCGGATGCGAAAAACTTTTCAAGGTCTAGGAAGACAGATGACGCTTGCGGCTAAAGTTTGGCATCCTAACCTTTTATGTTGAGCGTATTTCCACCAGCGCTGGCAACTAACGCCTATCTTTTTAGGATAATCTTAGACCCTTTTTTTTTGAGTAAATGCGTAACATCAGAGTCATGAGGCTTTAGTTGAAAGAGAGGGTGATGCTATGCTTCTTTACTGTGTCCAGTGGAGGATAGAGGGTAACAGGCGGATTCTGGAAGGTATAACGACTGGTTGCTCGGGAAGAGGCGTGGGTCACGAAGGAAAGGGGGCTTTTAGGCATATTCTTGCGGAAAGCCCAATAGAGGCGCTCCTAAGATGTGGATTTCGACCAGGGATCGATTTCGACCCTACGCCAGATTCGGAGGATTCCAGCGATTAAGTTGGGGCTGGGCCTGCCTGGCGGCTCGCCGAAGAAACCAACTGATCGACGACTTCCAGGACTTCCTGGGCGTGGATCTCAGGGTTTACCTTTGGGTTTTGCCAGGCAATTTTCCCATCCACAATAAGGAAAGATTCCCGGGAAGCATTGCCGCTGGGTCGCCGAGTGACCCCAAACGCTTCGATCAGACTTCCCATGGGATCAGAGATGAGCCGAAAGGGTAGTTGATACTTTTCTCGAAACTTCCGTTGCGCTGCTGGGAGATCTGTACTCACTCCAAGAACCTGGAGACCCTTAGTTTGGAATTGGTGCCAGTGATCACGAATGCCACAGGCTTCTTTGGTACAACCGGGAGTGTCTGATTTGGGGAAGAAAAAAATAAGGACCGGACCTTTTCCATAAATAGCCGTCAGGGAAATGGACTGCCCGGAGTCATCAATTACCTCTAGTGCAGGTGCTGGATCACCGACCTGAAGCTTGGGTGTACTCATGTGTCCTGCCTAATGTACAGCCGAGTACGCCGGAGCTCGAGCGTTTTCTTTTGCCAATTGTCTTTGGAAGACGCCGCACGGAGTAGGGGAAAGGGCGCGCTGCCTCTGTAACAGCTTGTGGCGCTGCCAACAGCTAAAAGAAAGTATCGATATGAGGCTATTCAGGAAGGATATCAAAATGAAGTTGAGTATGTGGGCTAAGCGGCAGGGCATTTGCTACAAGAGGGCTTGGCGGATGTAGAAGGAGGAGTGTTTGCCTGTTCCCGTAGAATAGGTGCCCACCGGAACAGCAATCGCTCATACGGAGCAGACACCACCTGATGGCGTAGCCCTCTACGCGCGGGTGTCCAGAGCCGATCAAAAAAGCGGATTGGGAGGGGCAATTCGCTTGGGTTCTCCGAGTTTCTTCTCAGGCAAACCGTTGCGGGTCGCCAAGGCCGTCAAAGGAGGTCGGCTCCGGCATGAACGCTCATCGTAGAGGGCTCGTTGGCCAGGTTTGTGATCCCAAGGTCGGCATCATCCCGCTCAAGTAGCGTGACCGGCTGACGTGTGTCGGTTTCGAGTGTCTGGAACCGGCGTGGGCCGCGCAGAGTCATTCTATCGTGGTGGTGGTGGATCCGAGTGAGATGACGGACGATATCGTGGGCGACCTGCATGACGGGATCGTTTCATTGTGTGCCAGGCATTAACGAGAAGAAATCCGTGCAGAGCCATGCCCAAGGAGGTGCTTAAAGCAATCGCATGAGCAAGCTCTCTGTTTTCCCTTACCAGACGCGGTTGCGGGTGACGCCCGAACAGGGGCATTGTTTGACACCTATGCGACGCTCTACTGGCGGGGGGAGCCAGACTTCTTTCTGCCAGATACGGTCTGGTTGGTGTTTTGCTCCGCGAGGGTAATCGATCCTTCCTGCAGCCGTTTGGCTGGTCCGCCCGAGGGTTCCATCTCCTCCGGGCCCGAGCTCGAAGAGCTCGGGGAGAAGAAGCCGGGATCAAACCGCCTGCGCCAGAAAAAAACGGCGGCTGGCCATCCTGCGGACGAAGCTCGACGCGTTCCTGGCCCCATCTGAAGTCGCAAGCCGGTGCGTCTGTGTTTCGGTTCGCGCTGCCTCTTCCCGTAAAGAGTTTTCCTTGGAAGAAAACCGACACGCTAACCATGCGGACTGGAAGAGGAATTGGCAGGCCGGGCCGGGAGCCAGCTGTATGTGCTCGGGTTGAAGGAAGAAACCGTGGGCAATCAGTCCTACCAAGCCACGGTGCCCCCTGACGAGAAGCTATTGGCTGCGGTTTGGGCTGCCGGATGGAGGGAGGAGCCCGAGCCAACGGTGGATTCTTGAGGGCGTCTGCTTTCGCCTACGGCCCAGGAGACGAATCCTCCCGGTGCTCTGCGCTATCCGGATGGTGACGGCCGCCCCAACCACCAGAGTGGGAAACTCGTCCGGAAGCGGGGAATGAGCAGTAAGCTACCGCTTGGTGTGGGACCGAGAAGGGGGTGGCGGATGCTTGCGAGCGCCGAAGCGCAACCCATTTTCCTGGTGACACGCCTCCCCGCCAGAGGGGTTAGCATCGACACGAACGAGGATTATCTCGCCTTGGCGGAAACAGACCGCTTCTGCAATCTGGTGGATCTTCGTCGGATCGGATGGAATCTCCATGGTAAGAGGGGGGAGCGGGCGAAAGCGATTTTTACTGATGGGTGCAAGGAGATCGTCAGGGCCTGCGCCGAATCCGGCGAGTTACTTCTGATTGAACGATTAAATCTTCGTAAGCGAGAACTCAAGCTCGAGTCAGCGGATCCCGTTGGGGTTGGCTCTCTTTCTTTGCCTACGCCAAGGCGATCGCGATGCTCAAGTCGGCATCTTGCTGTCGGAGTCGAGGTGATCGAAGTCGATCCGGCCTACACGTCTACGATCGGCGCGGTCAACCAGGCGCGTCGTCATGGGATGGGTTTTCACCATCGGGCGGCCTCGTGCCCTCGCTCGGAGAGGGATGGGTCTCTCCCAACGCCCGTCGGTGCAAGGGGCAGTCGTGCCTACGCGCAATGGCAGTGGTGGCCCCTTTCGCCTTACTCGCAAGCAATCGGACGAAGGATGGATGGTCGTTTCTATGGAGGGAGTTCGGCGGAGACTCAAAGCAGCGTAGCTCGGGACGGGAGGCGCTGGGTAGCCTGCTGCGTCTCTGTCCTCGAAAAAGCGGGACTGGGCGCTACCTGGGGGTCTGCCAGCGGAATGGCGGCAGGCGAATCGGCGGCAGCGCTGTTCGGCCGGCGTGCCGAACGAGCTTCCCAGGTAGAGGTTGGTTCTCAGTGGTTTGGGGAACGGTTAGGAACCAGAACGATCCGTGGGAACCCGACAAAGCCAGTATCTTTTTTCCCCAAACGATGTGATAGATGAGAGGCCGAAGAGGGAAGATGGGGCCGCAAGTCAGGACGGCTGGGCCTAGGTTGGAGAGCGGCCAGGCTGCTGGAAAGAGTAAGGAGTACAGAAGAATTGCTGGACGCGGGACCAGGTTCTACCCGGACTAGAAAGATGTGCTCGTGCTGAAGGGAGGTGGCAAACTCTGTTGCTCTGGGAGCTGCTGTTTAGCTAGGACGCCTGGCGCCTTATCCCGGGCCCGGACAAGAACCCGGCACGCAACCTTGCCGTCTGCCTCGCTGCCCCGCGTCGGGAGTGGACGGGCGAGGCAGAAGGCTGAGAGACGGAACGCTCGAACTTCCCGTTTGGAGCAGGCAGCCCCGAAGGAAGCAAACCTCTAAGATCGGTGATCCGCGTAGGAACGGGGGGATGTCAAGAACGGTTTTTTCTCAAGTGAAGAGTCAAAACAACACATTTAGAGCTCCTCGGAAAGCGCTCCCGGCGGTTGTTTGTTCCCTTTTGGCCCGCTGTGGCCGGGCTTCGGTGTACTGGGCTACGCAGGATCAGGGTTCATTGACTGACCTTCAAAAACGGAGCAAACCCTCGTCTCTGATCGTATTTCGATGAAACGACACACGCACCGGTGCGGATGGGGAGCATTGGGTCGTTTGTCAGCCTATTGTGCTTTGAACCGGGAATCTGGCGTACCGAGAGGGATTTCCAGGAGTCCTTGAGAACCACGGAAAAAAAGCCCTTGGCAATAGTGACCACAGGCAATTCAAGCTGAAAGCCAACGGACCGAACGTGATATCCGTGGAGGTGCCTGAGAAGAAAAGCTTCCCAAGGATCTTTTCGGGCTTTCTTTCCCTAGAACTACGGGGCGACCCGATCCTTTTCCGAGGGAAAGAGAAATTCTTCTATCAAAAAACAAAGAAGGTGTTCCACTGCTAGGTGAAGTTCTTGAATCAATTGCGTGTTGTGCCCAGGGACTTCAAGGGCAAGATCTGCCTGCTGCGCAAGTTCGGTCCTTTCCGACGTTAGTGCGATTACTCGGAGGGAAAGCGAGCGAGCCTTAGCGACCGCTCGTAAAATGTTGGGCGAAGAGCCGCTGGTGCTAATGGCTAAAAGGATATCTCCTTCTTTGCCCAATGCCTCGACTTGTCGTTCGAATATAGTTTCAAAGCCGTTGTCGTTCGCTAAGGCGGTCAAAACGGAGCTATCTGTAGTTAACGCAAGAGCTGGAAGAGGACCACGAAGCCGAGTTTGGCAAAGGCGACCTACCAACTCCGCTGCCATATGTTGGCAATCGGCGGCGCTTCCCCCATTTCCGCACAGAAGAAGCCTGTGTCCGGAACGGAACGCTTCCCCAATCATCGAAGCAGCTGCAACAATGGAGTCCAAGAAACTTCCAGCCAGCCGCTCCCGTAGTTGTGCCCCAGCTAAAAGATGGCTTTGGGCTCTTTGCCAAAGCCTTCTTCTGGCAGCATTTTCCTTTCCAGGATGGGCTGGGAATTGCGCGAGCGAATCGATGATCCGAAGTTTAGCCTCCACAAATCTTGCTGCCTCCGCAAGATCTTTGGCGACGTGGTCAGGTCCTAGCTCACGGCAATCCGCAACCTCTTTTCCATAACCCGTGGTAACAAGGATCGTGGTCGCACCTACGTTTTGACCCATCTGGATATCTGAAGCTTTATCCCCGATGACGAAAGAGTCTTCTGGATTAAACCCATGCTCCCGGGCTGCTCTTTCCAGTAAAGCGGTTTTGGGCTTTCGACACGCACACCCATCTTCCGGTCCGTGTGGACAAACGTAGATCCCCTGCAAGAAAAGTCCCTCTGCTTGAAGGCGTTCCTCTAGGTGCCTGTGGATCCTCTCCAGTTTTTCCCAATCCAAAAAGCCACGTGCGATCCCCGACTGATTGGTAATGAGGATGAGCCCAAGACCTAAGCGCCTAAAGTGATGGAGAGCCTCGATGGAGTTGGGTAAAAATTCCAGCTGGCTAGGAGAAGAAAGATAGTGTTTTTCGGCGATAAGGGTGCCGTCTCGATCGAGAACGACAAATCTACGAGGCGAAAAAGATTGGGAACCCATGGCCAACCGGACTCAAAGGCTACCAAAAACCAAGAAAGCTCGATACGGAAAATATCTCGTTTGGTTCTCGGACCAGCCAGTAAAACCAGCAATGATTCTTGGGGTGTCCCTTTAACAAAGTGAAGTAATGGGACGGAGAAAGAAATTCGTTGAATGTGAACCTCGTATCGCTCGACACTGCGGATGGATAACCAAGGTTGTCTTTCAGCTAAAGCAAAAAACTCTCGCCGTTGCAAAAAGCTTTCGTATCCCCAACATCATAACCATGGGCAGGATGTCCGCAGTTGCTAATGTCCTCCTTGGGAGCAGCCGAAACCGAGTTCGCCTTTGCTCTCCCTTTTCCCACGGTTCCACGAGTTCGTAACTTTTCTTTTTTGCGGTTAATGCAGTGTCGGCCTCAAGCGGGCCATCTGGGCGAGGCGTTTCCGCTGGAAAGAACCCAACTTCAAGCAACAAACTAGGACCCCCGTCTCTAGCCGCCTATCAATCAGCTTGGGAGGGTGCTCCAACGCAAGGCTGAAAGACTGCTCGCCCAATCTGCCTGCACCTTCCGTGCACCCGCCGAGACTTGAACTCGGAGCCTTCGGCTCCGGAGGCCGACGCTCTATCCAATTGAGCTACGGGTGCAATCGGACAAGAAAACTTCCTTTGTTCTCTGGCCAAAGAGCTCTCAAGCTAAAATGCCAAACCCTTTTTGTCGATCGAGCCGCCTTGACCCTCCCGGAACGGTCGTAGGCTGATCTCAGGCCCTTCCCCAAAGCACATGTATAAGACTTGTCTTCTTCCCAGAGGCATCTGTCAAGGGTTGTTGAGCGCAGGACGACAGGGCAGGGAGAAGATAAACGCGGGTCGCACAACTCCCGCAGCCACAAGAACCTGTGCAGCAAGGAGGGCGAAGAGATCCTCGTCTGGATACACCTCTTGGAAAGCCAATCTCTATTTTGGTACACGGCCGATTTTAAATCAATTGAGACTACCCGGAAATTTCCAACTAGCGAGCCAAGGAGCAAACGTGCAGCACACGCGTGAATCAACTTAAGGAGATTGTCCTTGCGGGAGAGAGACTGGGACCCTTCACAGGAGGGAGTGAAGAGTTTGCACGAAAGGGTAGTTAAAAAAGTCACTTATTCTCTCCAGGGTTTCTACCGGGAATTCCCCGAGAAGTGATGCTTTACCACCGCTCCCCATTGACTTCCGGCTCATGTACTGCGCA
Source organism: Candidatus Methylacidithermus pantelleriae (assembly GCF_905250085.1). GTDB lineage: Bacteria > Verrucomicrobiota > Verrucomicrobiia > Methylacidiphilales > Methylacidiphilaceae > Methylacidithermus > Methylacidithermus pantelleriae. The sequence goes on along the minus strand of NZ_CAJNOB010000070.1, from coordinate 52,355 downwards.
ATCCCACAAGAAGCCGAGATAGCCGCCCCCAACCACCGGCCCCCTCGCGTCCCGCAGCACCTTCGTGCCAGCTTCGCCTGAGTCCCGATAGCTGAAGTCCGGCCCATGTTTGGTGAAAATTGGCCTTTTTGGTTACGGCTCCAGGGGTGGGGAATGAAAGTTGATAAAAATGTAGTGCGACACTGTGAATAACTTTGTCGCATGCGCATGTACTTTTGCTAGGAACGATGGAGTACAGTAATGCTACGTCATGTTTCTGCGCACCCTGCGGTTGCGTCGGAAGGACGGGAGCGAGGCGGAGTATGTCCGGTTGGTGGAAAGCTACCGGGAAAAGGGAAAGGTCAAGCAGCGGATTGTCGCGACTCTTGGTCGCAAGGACCTCTTAGCGCCCCACCTGGATCGGCTCGCGGAACTGCTCGGGCGGCCCGCGCCGGTTTCTGCGAGAGCCCTTGAGCCTCAGGAATCCGCGGTGTGGGGTCCAATGCTTGTCGCCAAGCATCTCTGGGAGGAGCTGGGCCTGGGAGAGCTTTTGGCAGAGAAGAGGGGAAAGGGCAAAGGGCTTTCTCTTGCGGAACGGGCTTTGGTCCTTGTGGCCAACCGGCTCCTTTGCCCAGGAAGCGAGCACGCCTTGGCCCAGTGACTGGAGGCCGACTACGTTCCGGATGGGAACGGAGAGAGGATCCGGCCGGTCTGGAAGCAGAACGGCCGAGTCCGGGTCGACCACCGCTTCCTTTGGCCTTGGTACTGGACTCTTGACGAGCTCATCGAGCGCAAGGAGAGGATCGAGGAAGGGCTCTTTGCCCGGTTGCGGGATCTCTTTTGCCTCAAGCCCGAGAGGGTCTTCTATGATGTAAGTTCCTGCTATTTCGACGGGGAAGGTCCGGAGGGCTTAGCCCGATACGGCCAAGCCCGAGACCAGCGGGAGGGAAACCGGCAGATCCTCTTGGGGGTCGTCATGGTCAATGGCTGGCCGATTGCCCACCATGTCTTCCGGGGCAATCGGCACGATGTGGAAACGGTGCGGCCGATCGTTGCCGACTTGCAGAAACGCTTCGGGTTGCGTCGGATCATCTTCGTTGGGGACCGGGGGATGGTGAGCACGGCCACCTTGGGCTTCCTCTGGAGCCAGGGGCAGGGATTTTTGGTCGGCTTACGCCGACGAAGGAGTCCGGAGGTCTTGGAGTATATCCGCAAGGCCCAGAGCGGTTCTTGACAGCCCTGCTCTCCGGGGAAGGATCGGATCTGCGAAGTCGAGGGAGTGCTTCCCGGGCAGCGGATCTTCGTGGTCGAGAGTGCCGAGCGATTAGCCTACGAGCAGGCCATGCGGGAGAGTGATGTCGCCAAGACCCGGGAAGAGCTGGGGAAGCTTGCCCAGCGGATCGAAAAAGGAGAGCTTCGGAACCCGGAAGAGATCGGCAGCTCCGTCGCCCGAATCCTCTCTCTTTCTCGCGGCCACCGCTACTTCCGCTGGAGTCTGCGGGCGGGCAAACTCCAAGTATCCGAAGAGCCGGTGGAGACCGAAAAGCTTCTGGAGGGCAAGTACGTGATCCTCACCGAGGAAAGAGATCTTTCCCCGCTTGAGGCGGTCCGGGCCTATAAGGAGCTCTCCGAGGTGGAAAGAGCCTTCCGGAAGCTCAAGGACGTCCTGGAGCTTCGGCCGATCTACCACCACAATCCCAACCGGGTGCGGGCACACGTCTTCGTCGCCGCATTGGCCTTCCTGCTTGACCGGCTGCTGGAGAAGAAACTCAAGGCGGCCAATCTCCCCTTCTGCAGCGAGCAAGCTTGGGTTGCCCTCCGAACCATCCATCGGGTGGAGTTCGCCTTCGGGAGGGAAAAACGTCGCGGGGTCACCGCCGGAAACCATCAGGCCCGGCAAATCCTCTCCGCTTTGCACATCTCTGGCCGGGAGGCGTAGCCGACCGGAAAGGGCAAAAATAGGCCCTGTAGTGCCAATGGGGAATGACGGGTGTTGTATCGCAACGACTTACGAGACCCTCCCCCAAACATGGGCCGGCCGTTCCACAAGCCTTGGGAGCACCCTCAGTGCAGGACTGCCAATCCGTCCGCTGTGGCGGCCTAGCGCACTGCAGTCCCGAACGGGCTCTCTTCAACGACCGGGCGCAGTAGGTCTCCAAGCCCTTCCCGTCGTAGCGAGGACCAAGGTCGCGGCCACCATGGCCCTTATGAGGACCAGGAGCCGGCTCATCCTAACCGTCCTTTCTCAGCTCGCCCACCCACCGCATCCCGACGAACCGCTCTCTCCACGGTGTACCCCAACCGCTTATCGTCTGTCCAAAACTCTACGCTCAGCTCCTCGATCACGAGCAGGTAGTGGGCGTCGTACGTAACCGTAATGCCCGCATCCCGGGGGTCAGCGCCCCCAGGTCTCCCGACGCGGTCCCACCTGTCCCCGACTCGCATGGGCAGGTTGAGGAGTAGGTTTAAGGCGTCTTCCTCTCCCTTTGGTGGGAATATTCCCCGCAGGACCCTACGTGCGCACTACCGAAGCGCCACCCCGTATCCACACAGGGTAGGCACGACGCAGTCCCCCCGACGCTGCCATACCGCCCGTAGCGCTCGTGCTTTCCCCGCATCTGGCTCCCCCAACACACAGTTTAATGTGAGGTTGGCGTCAACGCACACCAGTGAGTTCATCCGTGCGCTCCTTTCGCGGCTCGCGGATCCGGTCAGCGATGCCCATGGGCGTGAGGCAATCGGCCTCCCCATGGACGGCGAATGCGGTCGCGCAACGCGTCCAAATGCTCCAAACGGGTAATCCGCCGACCGGTGGCCCTTCGTGACACAACCGCCGGAGAAGTTCCCAGTCCTCAAGGCTCACAATCGCCGCCTTAGGACGGCCATGGCTCATGAGCACCACCCGGTCCCGCTCGTGGGCAACTCCGTTTTACGAGGCCCCCTAGGGCGTCCTTCAGCTGGGTCATCATCCCTTGAATTTCGGCCACGATCGACATCGCCGTTCAGTTGACCTATTGTGCCCATATCCTCCGAATCCCTACGCCACCCTGCTAAGACATCCCCTGCGTCCAGCGGATCCACCCGTTCCAGCTTGCGGATGGGAGACCATGTAGGCCACAACCTCCTGCGCCTCCTGGACCGTACTCGGCACCTCGGAACGCACCGCTCCAGACTTGCCGCTTCGCAGTTCCAGCTGCTACTGGACGGGGGAGCGGTCCGGCTGGATGAAGGCTGGTCGCTACCATTACCGTTCAACTTGAACTGGGCGTGCTTGCGCACCGGTGCCACGCCTCCCCAAATAACAGCTCACGGATGGCCCGTTTGAGGCCGTTGTGAAGGGCCGGAGCGTGCTAGCCGCCCCGTTTGAAGCCTCGGGCTACCACGCCACGGAAAAACGCGAGCTAGATCTGTTAGGTCTCAACGGGCCGGACGTTAAAGTGCAGGACCTCGCGCTGGTGCCTCTCCCGCATCCTCACGGCGATCACGCCCGCCCAAGCACACTGCCTGCCCGTACTCTACACTTTCACTGCCTTGCGGTGTCTGGTCAGAGGGTAGGGGTGCTCCCTTTCCAGCAGCCCGATTCCGCCAGTACTCCATCTGCTCGTCCAGTTAGGTGCAGATACGGAAAACAGTACTCTTGTTTAGGCCAGCGATGCCCAACGCCTAGACCCGCTCGTCCACACCCTGGGCGTTTCCGCACCTCGGGCACCTACGCCCGCTGGGCCACGCTCAACAGGACTCATTAGGCACGCCGCCTGTGCCCCAGCAGTCCAGGGAAGTAGCTCCCCAGGGGCGGCGTGGAAATCTGCAACTCGAGCGTGCCCACAGGGAGGTGGCCCACCGCCTCGGGCGGTACCTGTTCCGGCAGAGAATCTCCCCTCAGCGCCGCACGCCCATACGTTCGCTGATATTCCGAAAAGTCAGCGATCACCGGTAGGCCACTCCCTCTTCGCGCTCGGTGTTTGGCCTACCCCAAGAAAAACCGCCGGTGCCGGTCGTGTCGACGACCCCAAACCTGGCCTACGCCCTGGCTGGAAAGTTGACCACAACCCGCGACTCTAACCTCAAGACCCGTTGGCGCATGGAGAGTCGAGGAGTAGCGCGGTGCGATTCACCAGAGCCATAGCGGAGGCTATCTTTTTCGGTGTGGGAGTGCCTCTGTAATATTTCTCTGCAATATTTGTCGCTATGGCTATGGCCCGTTTGTAGGCGGCGCTCGGTCCTACCGAATATGCGGCTCTCCTGCATTGGGGTTTCGGACAAGGTTCTGCAAGATTATGGTCGCGCCAGACCAGCTCACCTGCCTTCGCTTTCTCCTACGACGGCCTCCGAAGACTCCAACGCAACTAGGGAGGTTCCAGACTCTTCGTCACGCTCCCATGCGTTTCCCTCCTTGCGACGTTTCCCTTGAACTAAGAGCCGTTTTCGCCCTCAGACTTCCTCCGATTTCCACAGCACTATGGACCCATCCGAATCCCATCTGTTCTCACTTCCGCCCCTCACGGTGCGGCGGTCGGTGTTCGGCACCAAGCCGAACGCCCGACCGGATGGGCCTCCCGTGCTGACGCATCATCCTTTGCATATATGCCCTCGGCCGGAACCCTGGTGGCTCTCCCCGGTGCATACATTTCTCTCCTTCCCGGTGAGACTTCGGGCTTCGCTTTTTTAGCGAAAAAACTGGGGCGCGCGCATGGTCCGGATTTAAGGCTCGGCTAGAGCGTCCCCTTGCGTTAGAGGCTGCTTGCCAACGCCCCCGCTTTCCGAGGCTTTTCGAGAGAGGTTTCGACCACCAGCACCCGCTCCGGGCATTTCCCACGGGAGCAATCGTTACCGGGTGGGGATAACTCCCTCCCCACTAGACGATTGGCCCTTTTCACGAGGCACAGTAAACCTGGGTTACCTCACAAGCCGATAGCGGCGCACACGCCTCTTAACCACCAAGGTGAGGAATGGTTACCACCCAGAGTTACCACCCAGATTTGCCTATAACTCTTGATGCAAGGGAAAAGGCCAACAGAGCCACTGCCGGAAGTGGTTGACCGCCGGCACCTTAAGAGCGAACGTGAGGGCAAGGCAAAACCCCGTGCGTTTCGTAGAAAGGGAACCAAGGGATTTCTCTAATTAAAAGCGATCCCTCATATCGCCTTTGTGCAAAGGAGAAGTAAACTTTAGGAGTAAAGAGCAGGAACAATGATTCAAAGGTACAAAGGAATCTTTGCTGCGATTTGTGCTACAACCCAGGGCATGGAGGAGGCAAACGCAGAAAAAAAAGGAGAGAAAAACTATGCCAAAGGAAGAGCAAAAATCATTTTCAGAAGTATTTATTCAAACGGTCTTTTCGCTGGCACCAGCGCGGACGCTCGCTGCGGCAATCGAGCTTGATGTTTTTTCTGCGATCTCGTCTGAAGGAGCGACTGCCACCGAAGTAGCTGGCCGGATCGAAGCAACTCCGCGAGGGACTCGCATGCTTTTAGATGCTCTTGTGACTATGGCGCTTCTGAAAAAGAGAGGGAAGAAGTACGAGCTTTTTCCGGAAACCAAGCAGTATCTTGTGAAAGAAAGCCCTGACTACGTCGGTTACATGGTGGAAAAGAACGATCTTTGGGAGAACTGGACATCCCTGACAGAGGTCATCCGGACAGGGGAACCTGTGATGGCTGTAGATGAGGAGGAGAAGGCTCAAGAATTTTTCCCTAGACTTATTCGAAGCCTTCACATTCTCCATCGGGAGCCAGCACGACGCCTGGCTGAGGCTTTGCGACAACCCTCCGGTAGCGTTGCTCAACATGTGCTGGATCTAGGAGCTGGGTCTGGGGTGTGGAGTCTGGCCATTCTTCTTGTTGACCCGTGTACCAAAGCCACGCTACAGGATTTTCCGCAAGTGCTCGAACATACCCGAGTTTTTGTAGAAAAAACTCTTGGAAACAATTGCCGAAGGGTGTCCTATTTGACTGGCGACGTGAAAACCGTCGAGTTAGGTGAAGCATCGTACGATATGGCCATTCTGGGGAACCTGGTTCATTCTGAGGGGGAAAAGTCGACCCGCGAACTTTTGGGAAGACTGTACCGAGCCTTGGTCCCCAATGGAAAGGTCGTCATTCTTGACATGGTTCCCAAAGAAGATCGGAGCGGTCCCCCTTTTGCCGTTTTCTTTGCTCTTCAGATGCTCCTCAACACACGTTACGGGGATACATTTGCTCTCGAGGAGTATAGTGACTGGCTTAAGGAAGAAGGATTTCTTTCCGTGGAAACGCTTGCGATTGGCTGGCACTCTCCAGCCATTGTAGGGACACGGATTAGTTGAGGGGTTGAAAGACTCCAAGCGCACCTAGTTCTCTTGCCTTTGGCTAAGGAGCAGGGGTTTTGGGATAGTTTGTTGAGCCTTTGCCTGGGCTTGTTTGTGGAAAATACCTGTCAAAGAAAGATGGGTTTCTTTGAGAAAGCCCGGCTTCAAGAGATCAGCACAAAAAGTATCGCCAACGGCAGAAAGGGTCGCAGGGGGGATCGATGGGCAGGAGGTGGCTCTACCGGTTTGAGGAGGGCGCGGCGGAGCTCCTCCACCTGTTGGGGAGCAAGGGGGCTGGGATCGCGGAGCTGACCCAGATCGGGATCCCGACCCCGCCCGGGTTCGTGATCACCACGGACGCGTGCAACGCCTACTACGCCGCTGGACGGCACCTCCCGGAGGGTCTTTGGGAACAGGTCCTGGAGGCAGTGCGGGGGATCGAGGGGCGCTTGGGGAAGCGCTTTGGGGATCCCAACCGCCCGCTCCTCCTCTCGGTGCGTTCGGGGGCTGCGGTCTCCATGCCCGGGATGATGGACACCGTCCTGAACCTGGGCCTGAACGATCACGTGGCCGCAGGGATCGCCCACTCCCTGGACCCTCGCTTCGCCTACGACGCCTACCGCCGGCTGTTGCAGATGTTCGGGCGGATCGTGATGAAAGTACCGGGGGAGGCGTTCGAGGAAGTCCTGGAGGCGTACAAGCGCCGGGGTCCGGTGCTGCGGCAGGACACGGACCTCGAGGCCGAAGAGCTCCAGGAGATCTGCGAGCGGTTCAAGGCGATCATCCGAGCGCGCGCCGCCCAACCGTTTCCTCAGGATCCCTACGAGCAACTCCGGCAGGCCATCACCGCCGTGTTCGACTCCTGGATGGGCAAGCGAGCGGTGGACTACCGCCGCATCCACCGGATCCCCGACACCCTCGGCACGGCGGTCACGGTGCAGGCGATGGTCTTCGGGAACCTCGGCCCGGACTCCGCCACCGGCGTGGCCTTCACCCGAAACCCCGCCACCGGGGAGAAGCGGCTCTACGGGGAGTACCTGACCCAGGCCCAGGGGGAGGACGTCGTGGCGGGCATCCGGACGCCCAAACCGCTGGAGCACCTGCAGGAGGAGATGCCGGAGGCGTACGCCGAGCTCGTCCGGATCGCCGAGCGACTGGAGCGGCACTACCGGGACATGCAGGATATCGAGTTTACGATCGAGCGGGGACGCCTGTGGGTGCTCCAGACGCGATCCGGCAAGCGCACGGGCGCGGGCGCGATCCGGATCGCGGTGGACATGGTCCAGGAAGGACTCATCGACCGGCGGGCGGCGGTGATGCGGGTCGAGCCGGAACTGGTGGCCCAACTCCTCCACCCCACGCTGGACGAGGCGCACCGCGCGCGGGCCCGCGAGGAAGGACGACTCCTCGCCCGGGGACTTCCGGCCTCTCCAGGGGCTGCGAGCGGCCGCGTGGTGTTCGACCCGGACGAAGCGGAGCGACTCAGCGCCCAGGGCGAGAGGGTGATCCTCGTCCGCCCGGAGACGGCTCCGGAGGACTTCCACGGGATGGTCGCCGCACGAGCGATCCTCACCTCCCGGGGTGGGATGACCTCCCACGCGGCTGTCGTGGCCCGGGGGATGGGGAAGCCGTGCGTGGTGGGCGCGGAGGCGATCACTGTGGATCCCACAGCACAGGAGATGTCGGCGGGAGGGGTACGGGTCCGGGCCGGTGAGTGGATCACGGTGGACGGTAGCACGGGCGAGGTGTACCTGGGTGTGCTCCCGACCCGCGACCCCGAGCTCGCGGGGGAGTTCGCGACGTTCATGGGTTGGGCCGACGAATTCCGGCGGATGGGGGTGCGGGCGAACGCCGACACCCCGCAGGACGCCCAGAGGGCCCGGGCGTTCGGTGCAGAGGGGATCGGGCTGTGCCGCACCGAACACATGTTCTTCACGGGCGACCGGATCTACGCGATGCGGGAGATGATCGTCGCCACAACACCGGAGGAGCGGCGGGCCGCCCTCGCCAGGATCGAGCCGCTCCAGCGGCAGGACTTCGTCGAGCTGTTCCGGATCATGGACGGGTTCCCCGTCGTGATCCGGACCCTGGACCCGCCCCTCCATGAGTTCCTACCCCCTGATGAGGACGCACTGCGGGAGACCGCGCAGCGGATCGGAGTGTCGGTGGAGGTCCTGCGGGGCAAGGTGGCGGCGCTGCGCGAGGCGAACCCCATGATGGGGCTGCGGGGCTGCCGGCTCGGGATCCTCTACCCGGAGATCACGGAGATGCAGGCGCGCGCCATCTTCGAGGCGGCGGCGGCCTGCCAGGCGGAGGGAGTCAGAGTGGAGCCCGAGGTGATGATCCCGCTCGTCAGCGGCCTGAACGAGCTGCGCCAGCAGGCGGAGATCGTCCGTCAGGTGGCGGAGGAGGTCCAGGCGCGTACGGGGCAGCGGATCCACTACCGGATCGGCACGATGGTGGAAGTCCCCCGCGCGGCCCTCGTGGCGGACCGGATCGCCGAGGTCGCCGAGTTCTTCAGCTTCGGGACGAACGACCTCACCCAGTTCACCTTCGGGATGAGCCGCGACGACGCCGTCCGGTTCCTCCCGCGCTACCTCGACCAGAGGATCCTCCAGGAAGATCCCTTCCAGATGCTGGACCGCGAGGGCGTGGGGCAGCTCGTCCGGATGGGGACCGAGCGGGGCCGCTTGAGCCGGCCGGAGCTCGTGGTCGGGATCTGCGGCGAGCATGGCGGGGAGCCGGCGAGCGTGAAGTTCTGCCACCGGACAGGACTCGACTACGTCTCCTGCTCGCCCTACCGGGTGCCTGTCGCACGCCTGGCGGCAGCCCAGGCGGTGCTGGAGGAGTCCTCCGGCGGGTGACAAACCTCTTGCGCGGGGGTTGCCGCGTGTCCTGGGAAGGATTGGGGTATGCCTTATCGCCCGGCTCGGTGAGCGCGCCGGGATCCCCGACGGCGGCGTGTTGAGCCAGACCCTCTACATGGAGCCGACGGTAAGCCAAAACCGGATTATGAAGATAGTAGACTAAAAAAGCAGAAATTTTTTCGACGGAAAAGAAGGCTTTTTCAACGGGGAAAATTCCTGCCGCACGGGGGCAAGTACCAACAGGTTTCCTCAAGAACTTGGGAAAGGGATCCTAGGAAGAAGAAGTTATAGGCTAAAGCGGGTCGAGTTCCCTGAGGCTTGGGATGAAAAAAGCCCTTTTTGCGCTGACTCGGCATCAACGGCAAGCAGGCTGGGGAACGATCGTTGGAAGGGACGATTTTTCGCCGGCTAGCGCCTTGGTGGCAAAAGCGAAAAGAAAGCTGTTTTCCAACAAGGAAAGTGGAGCAAAGTTAAGAAGGGAGTCGCATTGGAAAAAGGGGGATGGGGTCGCCGGAGGGAAATGAGGGAATTTGTCAGGGTACCATGGAAAATGGATGGTCAGTGCAGGAGCCCCCAGGAGTTTGCGATGCCTTTTGCCCCATAGTTCTTTGCGCGACTCCTTTTGGGACACTTGGGCAGGAAAAAAAGGGATTGCGTTCTGCGGGGCGAGACGTGGTCTATGCCTTGTGGGAAGGCCTGGCGCGCGTAGCGCAAGGGAAGCAAAATTATTTCCGCATCGATCTCCACGAGTATCAACCCGAGGTAAAGGCAAGGGTCTGGGATCTTTTGGAGCCTACGCAGACCGTTCTCTATTACCCAGGGCCCCCAGTTTGGGGGGCACGAGGAAGTCGTTTTCCAGGAGTCTGGCTTGTCGCACAGGAGGATGCTCCTCGGGGGAGTGTGAACCATTGGATTGAGGTGGGGTCGATTCCGAAAGGGTGGATGGACTTCATCGAGAAGGAAGGGAATGGGAGGAGCGAGCTGCCTGCAAGCAAGCCCAATTGGATTAGGGGACTCCTTTGCGTCCTGGCTGAAGGAGTGAAGGAAGCGCTGGACAAAGAAACAGGATGGCAACTCGATTTGTCTCCATGGATTGTCTCGGAGGCTGAGCTTTCGGTTCTTATGCAAATCATTGGGAAAGGCCCATTGTTTGCTCAGTCGGGAGCTGGATGGAATAGGCTATCTGCCTTTTCCTCGCGATGGCCACGACTGTGGTGGGTTCGCAAGCGCGGCCCTGAAGGGCGAGGAGAACTTTCCTTTGAGATAGGAATGGCTCCGCGATTTCTCTGGGTAGACCGTGAGCGACTCTGGAAATCGGCCATGAGTTTCGAAGAGGTGTGGAAGGCTTGTCAGGAGTCCCTTGGATGAGGAACGGCGAGGGGAGAAAAGTCGTTTTAGTGAAAGTCATGGGAACGTATGCGGGGGAGGAGTAGTGAGCTTAGGGGTTGCACCCGATGAGCGATCACGTGGGTCACACCGTCTTTTCGTTGGATCTTGCCCTCAACAACCAGGTAGGCTTCTCGAGCGATCGTGAGTTGAAATCGACGGAAGACAGGAGGAAAAACAACCACATTTCCGATGCCGGTTTCATCTTCCAGACTTAAAAACACGATTCCCTGAGCAGTCGCAGGACGTTGCCGAGCAATGACAGCTCCTGCAAAGCGGATCTTCTGGGAATCTTTGCAAAAGATAAGATCTTTGGCTGTAAGGAGATCGGGAGGGAGTTTTTTACGCAAACACGCCAATGGATGGGGACCCACCGTACAGGAACTTGCCCAGAAATCTGTCCATACTCGTTCTTCTCGTGTCATGGGAGAAAGGGGGCAGAGAGGAGAAAGAGAATCCTCCCAATCCAGATCTTGAGAGCTCATAGGCACAGTCACCTGCCACAGGGCTTCCCGGCGATGCGAAGTCAGTCCCTCAAGCGCCCCAAGGGCTGCCAACGCTTGCCATTCATCTTGATCCAGAGGTACTCGTTTTCGGAGATCTTCTAAGCTTTCAAAAGGCTTTTCAGCACGGGCTCGTAGGAGTGCTTTTCGATGGTGTTCTGAAAGATGTCTTACATAGATAAGACCAAGTCGAACCGCGCCATTTTCTACCGTGCAAAATTCCTCTGAATGAAGAACGGACACCGGGAGGAATCGGACTCCGTGTCGCTTCCCATCTTGAATAAGGGTAGCAGGAGAGTAAAAACCCATAGGTTGATGGTTGAGAAGAGCAGCGTAGAACTCTGCTGGGTGATGAGCCTTAAAATAGGCACTAGCATAAGAAAGAATAGCAAAACTTGCCGCATGGGATTCTGGAAACCCATAAAGGGCAAAGGATGAGATAGCAGACACAATTTCCTCGATCACTTGGGGAGAAACTCCCCGTGTTTCAAAGGCCTTTCGAAGCTTTTGAAGCACCTGAGCCATCCGTTCAGGGGATCGGTGAAAGCCAAGTGCTCGCCGCAGTTCCTCTGCCTCGGAAGCTGAAAAACCTCCCAAAATCATAGCAATTTGAAGTACTTGCTCTTGAAAAAGAGGAATCCCTAGGGTGCGTTCCAAGACCGGCTGGAGTCGTGGATCCCAGTAGCGAACAGGTTCCTTTCCAGCCCGGCGTAGAAGATAGGGATGGATCAGATTGCCATGCAGGGGACCAGGCCGAACGATGGCAATTTCAATGACAAGATCATAAAAATTCTCGGGTCGCAGCCGGGGAAGGGTACATTGCTGTGCTCGACTTTCCACTTGAAAAACACCGATGGTGTCAGCTTTCTGTAAAAGCTCGAACGTTTTCGGGTCATTCTTAGGAATATGCGCCAAATCAATGGGCACTCCCTTTTGACGCACCCTTTGGATGACCTCCTGGAGAACCGCCATCATGCCCAGCCCTAAAAAGTCGACCTTCACGATTCCCAGCTCCTCACAATCGTCCTTGTCCCATTGGAGAATCGTACGCCCAGGCATGGCGGCCCTTTCAATGGGAACGAAGCGATCGAGTCCCTGGGGATCGATGACAATCCCTCCCGGGTGCTGTCCCAAGTGGCGTGGGAGACCTAAGATTTTTTGATAAAGTTTCCAAAAGGTAATGATTCGGGGATGGGTTGGATCCAAACCGACCATGCGCAATATCTTTTCCGAACAAACCAGGGAACTGGGGCTCTCTAAGCGGAGCCAATCTGCAAGTTGTTCTATCGCTTCCTCTGGAAGTCCTAAGACTTTTCCAATTTCTCGAGCGCTGTTTCGTTCCTGAAATGTAATTACGCACGCCGTCATGGCAGCCCCTCGTCTCCCATAACGGTGGTAAATTTCTTGGATCACTCGTTCCCTTGCTTCCCCGCTAGGCAGATCAATGTCAATATCAGGCCATCCTTCCCTCCCTTCGCTTAAAAAGCGTTCGAAGAGAAGTCGACAGCTAACGGGATCGATGGCAGTAATCCCTAGGCTATAGCAAACAGCAGAATTGGCAGCGCTTCCCCTTCCTTGGCAAAGGATCCCCTGGGAGGCACACCAGCTGACGATATCCCATACCAGAAGGAAATACCCAGCAAAGCCAAGTTTATGGATCACATCTAGCTCATGACGGAGTTGGGCTCGAACTTCTGGAGTTAATTCCCCGTACCTTTGCTTAGCTCCAAACCAAACGAGCTTTTCTAAGAAGCTGTCTTGAGTTTCTCCAGGAGGCACTGGGTAGGAAGGAAATTGGTATCCAAGATTTTCTAAAGAAAAGGAAAGACGCTCCGCCAACTCTCCCGCAATTGCTACAGCTTGGGGAATGTCTCTAAAAAGTTCTCTCATCTCCCTTTCCCCTTTGAGTCTTCGTTCGGCATTGGGCGAAAGGAGCTTCCCTGCTTCCTCCAACCGGCAACCACGTTGTAAACAAAGAAAAAGGTCATAAATGGGACGTTCTTCCGCCGTTGCATAGAGAACCCCTCCAGTAGCTACGTAAGGAATCCCTTCTTGGGCTGCTAACTCTTGGCTGAGGCTGTCCCAATACCGTTCTTCTCGAATCCTTTGTCTTTGGAGTTCCACGTAGAGATGGTTTTTTCCAAAAATACTCAGCAGCCGGCGAAGGACTTTTTTCCCTTCCTCTTTCCCTCCTCGTCGGAGAGCCTTTCGAAGGGGTCCTTCTTCGTCTCCAGTGAGCGCAATCCAACCCTCTGCGTAAACAGCCAGTTCTTGCCATCGGATTCGAGCTTTTCCTTTTGGAGCTTGGAGTTTGGCTTGGGTCAAAAGACGGCAAAGGTTTTCGTACCCTTTGCGGTTTTCAATCAGGATAGGGAGGACGGTTTCATCCTCCAACGTAAGCTCGCAACCCACACGAGCCTGAATGCCTGCCTTTTTAGCTGCTCCATGGAATCGAGGGATTCCATACACTCCATCTCGATCACAAAGGACAAGGATGGAAAGCTCCTTTCGAACGGCTTCTTCCACCAGTTTTTCGGGAAGAGAAGCTCCTCGAAGAAAACTAAACGCACTGCGAAGATGGAGTTCCGCGTAGGCCATGGAGAGGTTACGGAAGATACCTTCCCGCTAGTTCCCACCCTTTCCCCATTCGAAAAACAAGAAAGACTTCTCCTTGATCCGTTTGAACCTCCCAGAGCTGATATTCCCAGGGTTCTTGAGTCCACCACTCTCCTGAAAAATTCCAAGGCCCCCGGGAGGCAATAATGGATTGCCAACCTTTTTCCTTTCGGCGGAAGGCGATAGGAACGGCTTCTTTCAGCCGGACCTCAATCGGGATGGGAGGGCGAAACCTTCGGAGAGGGATTCCCAAAAGCGGAGAAAGGAAAAAGGAGGGAAGCCATGTTTCCTTTTGGATTTCCCATGGGTCCAACCGTTTCCATAGATAGCGATCTGGGCAATGAGAAGGTGCGGGAAGAGGTCGCCCAACCCGACTCTCTCCTAGGAAGGCTTCGAGTCGAGTAAGGGTTTCTCCTAGATGCATTGGGTTCCGAAGGGAAGGCCCAAACAGTTCCCCTTGTTGGAAACACTCGGCAGAAGGGGACACCTCAAACTCCAGGGAAAGAAGACGAGTTGGAGCCTGGAAGTGTTCCATCCAAAGGCAAAGGATCCGGAAAAGTTGATGGGGATCCTGGATGGAAGCAGCTAAGGGGAGGGTATAGGAACGAGAGCTTTTATCTTCAAATTGGAAATGAAGGCGAAGTTCCTTCACTCCTTGATGGCAGAGGGAAAGCTTTTGAGAAAGCTCTTTTATAACAAAGCTGAGCGAAGCAAGGAGCGATTCCCGCGTCTCAATCGGGTGTTCCCAGCTAATTTCCCATTTCCAGGGATCACGGGGAAAGGCGACTCGAAGAGGCCTTGCTTGGGAAGAAGTTAGTTTTTGCAAAAAGGAGGCAACCTCTTTGCCTAATCGTCGAACCAGTTCTTCATGAGGCAAAGAGAGAAATTCTCCCAGAGTTTGGATTCCCCAAAGTCGCAGAATCTTTTCGATAGAGGAGGAAAATCCGGCCCAGGAAACAGGAGCTTGCTTAAAAAGAAGGCTTGGATTGCGAGCCCAGAGGATGGGTCGAGCTTGCCGAGCCGCAAAGAAAGCAAGTTCGGGCGTAGAAGCAATCCCCACCTGTACTTGGAGGTTCCAAGAACGCGATCTTTCGATGAGGGGAAGCAGATGCTTCTGGGGATTCTTGTTCTGGGGGAGGAGGGAAAGGTCTAGGGTGTAGACACCAGAGCTTGTAGCCTCAACTCTTGGGCAAAGGGTATAAAGATGCTTCAAGAAAAAATAATGGAGGTCCTTTTCAGTGCTTAAGGACCGTTTGACGATTTTGAGCTGTGGCACACGTCCCTGAGCTTCCTTGGGATTCATCCCAGGAGAAACACCAAGTGCTTGAGCCAGAGGAGTTAGGTCCGTTAGGACAGGTCGAGAGCCACACAGTTCCCACAGCCCCCAGGGTTCTTTGAGAAAGGCCGCAGGCCGAAGGGATCGAAGGATCGCTTGGAGGGAGAATGAAGGAAGATAAACTACGGCAAACATTGGGAGTCCTTGGAAAAATCCGGGTTTACGGAGTCTCCTGGCAAAAAAATCGCTCCCAGAGCTCCTCTCGAGGTTTTAGGAGATCCTCCCACGAAAAAGAGGCTTCAATGCAGTAGCGCTCCCCATGGGGAAGGAGGTGAGGAAGGGGGGAAAAAACCAACAATGTGGAGGATCCTTTTCGAGCTTTTCCTGCAAGAGAAAACCATTGGGAAAGGGAAACCCGGTAGAGTTCTTTAAGGGAATTTCCCACCACATCTAAAAGGACCAGAGGAAAATCTCCCCCATGCAAAAGTTCCTGGGCTGCTTGCAAGGCTTGATGCAGGCTTTGGCATTGGACCCAGAGGAAGGGAGGATAATGTTCTGGGGGAAATGCAGAAGGAGGATCAAAAGAAAAGCTCCCATCCACTAAAGCAGGTAAAATACCCTTTTGGGGGAGGACCCAGAGGAGTTGTGCGATCCAGAGGGAACTCCCTCCTTGAGGAAAAAAGAGTTCTACGAGGGTTCCTCGAGGAATCCCCCCTCTGAGGAATCGATCGATGGGAGCTATGCCGGTAGGCCAGCGAAGGGAAGGGGGAGCTAATTGGCTTCCGATATGGACTCCCGGAGGGAGGGGAGGTAAAGCCATACCCATGAATTAATACATTTGTATTAAAACGCAAGTTCTCTTTTCCTTCCCTCCTCAAGCCAAGAAATCTCGGGAAATTGCTTCTAACCATTTGCACGCCAAGCCGTCTTCTAGCAGACGCCTCTCTTGCCAATCCTGCGGCTTTTTGAGCCGGCTTGAAAGTTTGAGCCAGCTTCACAACCGACGCGCCTAGTCCTATTCGGTGCTCAACCCGGGCAACCTCTCAGTGCCGCGCGGAGCTCTCCTGCAGGGATCGATTCCTATCCTCTCTAAATCCCAGGGCAACACTACCCTCACCCTTTGAGCCATCCGAACAAAAGGGGAGGGCCTAAGCAAGAGGGCAAAGCCCACGATTTCCCAATTCGCCTCCTTACGTTGGGCACCTTCCCCCGAACATGGACGTACCCATTGGGAGCGGGATTTGACGACCGCCCCTCACGATCCAGACGACCCTGGGAAAGAAACGAAAACACTTCCCCTCGATTTGCGACGCTTCCGACTGCAGGGCTCCAAGGACCACCCGATTCCGAGGTCTTTGACAGATGTGTCGGCGCGACCCATCAGCCAATAAGATCAACCAGAGGAAGCTCTCGAGAGCGCAAAAAGGGGTGCCGTGAACCTACACCGGCACCCCCTAAGCTAACGAAAAGCCGATGACCGTGTTCTTACCCTTTAAATATCATAGTACAGATAAAACTCAATTGGGTGAGGCCGAAGACGTAACGTGTCATAATCTCTTCTCCGCATTTCAATAATCAACTCAACAAATTCTTTCGTAAACACGTCTCCCTTGAGCAGAAACTCATGGTCTTGCTCCAAGGCCTCCATGGCTCCCCGCAAGGAATCCGGCACCGTCGGGACTCTCTTGAGCTCTTCCGGGGGCAGTTCGTAAATGTTTTTTTCTAGAGGCTCACCCGGATCAATGCGATTCTGGATCCCATCAAGTCCGGCCATCAACATAGCAGAGCAGGCCAGATAAATATTTGCTGCCGGATCGGGAGGCCGAAATTCGATCCGCTTTGCTTTCGGATCCGGAGAGTATGTCGGAATCCGAATCGCGGCACTGCGATTCCGGGCCGAATAAGCCAAGTTCACGGGAGCTTCAAAACCGGGCACCAACCTCTTATAGCTATTGGTGGTGGGATTACAGATCGCTGTCAATGCCGGTGCATGCTTGAGTAGACCACCAATATAGTAGAGCGCAAGCTCGCTAAGTCCAGCATACCGGTTGCCCGCGAAAAGCGGCTTTCCATCCTTCCAAAGGGATTGATGCGTGTGCATTCCCGAGCCATTATCCCCAAAAAGTGGCTTCGGCATAAACGTAGCGGTTTTTCCGTATTTCTTTGCTACATTTTTTATTACATACTTGTAGATACTCATCTTATCCCCCATTCGCAGGAGGGAATCGTACCGAATGTCAATTTCTGCTTGCCCGGCAGTAGCAACCTCATGGTGCTGCCGCTCAACCGGCACTCCCAGAGATTCAAGTGTGAGAACCATTTCGTTTCGAACGTCCTGAAGGGTGTCCGAAGGTGGCACCGGAAAATAGCCCTCTTTGTGGCGAATCTTATGTCCAAGATTAGGCATTTCGTCTCGTCCGCTGTTCCAAATACCTTCTACGGATTGCACCTCATAGAAGCACCCGTTGGCCTCATTATCGTAGCGGACTTCGTCGAAGATGAAAAATTCTGCCTCCGGACCGAAGTATGCGGTATCAGCTATCCCAGTGCTTTTGAGATAAGCTTCAGCCTTCGCAGCGATGTTCCTGGGGTCACGAGAATAGCTTTGCCGGGTAATGGGATCGATAACAGAACAGATGAGACTTAACGTGGGTTCAGTGGTGAACGGATCGATAAATGCCGTGTAGGGATCGGGCAAGATTAACATGTCAGATTCTTGGATGGCTTGCCACCCACGAATGGAAGATCCGTCAAAGCCTACCCCTTCGCTAAACGACTCCTCCGACAGGCAGTCCAGCGTCATTACAAAATGTTGCCAGGCTCCAAGAGGGTCAGAAAATTTAAAGTCAACCAACTTCGCGCCATGCTCCTTGGCAAACTCAAGAACTTCTCGACCGGATGTACAGTGGCGATATTTGTCAGCCATAAGAATGATAACTCCTCCTTTCCAGACGTTGGGTTCAGTTGTTTCCTTGACTCCTAGGCTAAAGCCAAACGCCGCATCTTGTTAGCGGTCGGCCGTCTTAGACTAGGGCAAGCCAGTTACCTCCCATCCTGAAACCCTACCAGGATTGGGCTGCAGCTAGGGAAGAAAACTGATATCCCTGCTAGATCGCATGCTCTCCTCTCTCCTCGGTCCGGATTCGAATAGCTTCCTGGATGGGAAAAACAAAAATTTTACCATCGCCAATCTTGCCCGTTTTTGCCGACTTGATAATTGCATCAACGGCCTTGGCTACCATCGTCTCCGGCAAAACAACTTCGATTTTGACTTTCGGAAGAAAATCGACCGTGTACTCGCTGCCACGATAAATCTCCGTGTGACCCTTTTGTCTGCCAAACCCCTTGACTTCCGTCACGGTTAAGCCGGCGACCCCGATTTCGGTAAGGGCCTCTTTAACTTCTTCAAGCTTAAAGGGTTTGATGATTGCTTCGATCTTGCTTAGTGCCATGGATTGTCACCTCTCTTTGTTGTTCTGGCTCTTCGGATATTCAAAACAAGGCTTTTGATTAAGCTACTCCGGCACGTGGATGCAACAAGAAAAAGCACGTTCCATGCCACCTTTGCATCGATCGACGGTTCTCGTTGTGCTAGGGAAGCCAATCCAATCTGCCAAGATAAGGCGCCGGGCGCACGTCCAAAACGGGAACGTTAGCTCGGGAAAGAGTTTTTGCTGGCGTAGTAAAGGAGGGCAAACCGGGGCTGTGATCTTTTGCCACGCTCCGCTCTCTGCCTGCAATTTCAACGTTGAGTGGGGAGCAAGCAATTAAGATCCATGCCTTATCGTCTAGCCAACGTGCGTGCGTCGATCGGCAAAGGTTCTCGCACGGCGGGTGTGGGTATTGGGTATATTTTGGGCGAACGCGGCTAGAGAGTTTGGCTGTTTCGAAGAGTAGCGGAGCGGAATGCGGCATTTGGGCCGCCGAAGGAGCTAACGAGAGCGGGAGAACTACAGTGCGAAGGCAAGTTGGCCGCGCCGCTCGATTATTCATATAACGTATATTGTGCGAACTAAATCTCTAGCGTTCCCCGGCGCCTTGTGTAGTTGACTGTTCTCCGCCCAGCTTTTTCATTGACGCCTTCCACCTAGCGGGACTTCACGTCCGTCACGCGCGGCCGAGAGACCTTCAGCCCATTTGACGGCTAAATCGCCGAGAGCCAACAGCGTGATGGCGGCTACTAATGCACAAGTAGCGTTCGAGATCAAACAAGAGCGACTCGGCACTTGCTGCAAACACCGGGGAAGGCTGCGGTGGGTGGTGGCGAGGCCTAGGCAGCTCAGTGCCCGTAAGAGCCGAAAATGGCGGCACAGACAGCAGAAACGGCAAATTAGGCCGATCATCGGCGATTTTTCGCACAAGAAAGTCTGACGCTGGTCTTTCCTACAGCACCAAAGACTACACCGGAGCCGAAAGAGAGTTGGTGATCGAAGAATCTTGCCGAAAAGTATGACGCGGAGAAATCTTACGCGCTCGGCTGCTTCTCCCCTTCGGAGCGAAGTAGCTTGTCAGACTCTCCCGCTTGCCTGGAATCCCTTCGCTTAGGCGGAGTTGGTCCGAGCTCAAAAAGAACCCCTTGGTCTGGTTCGTTATGGGCTTGCAAAAGTTTTTGAAAGTCTCCGATGTCCTGAAATTTTTTGTATACCGAAGCAAAGCGAACGTAGGCCACTAAATCCAGTACTCGAAGACCGCGAAGAACAAGCTCCCCCAAAACGGAGCTAGGAATTTTGTGACCATGCCGGCGCCTTGCCTGGTCCGTTACCCAGTCTGCCAGGGCTTCCATCGATTCTCGATTGACCGGACGTTTTTCACAAGCTTTCTGGATGCCTGTTAAAAGTTTGGAGCGGTCAAAATCCTGGACTCGCCCGTCGCGTTTGATCACCTGGAGGGGGAGGCTTTCAATCTCCTCATAGGTGGTAAAACGGCTTTGGCAATGAAGACACTGGCGCCGGCGCCGGATCACCGACCCACCTTTGAGTGGGCGCGTATCCACGACCCGATCCCGCATTCCCCCGCAGTTGGGGCATCGCATAACTCAAGGAATAGTAGTGCGCCTTCCAGGAAGCATCAATCCCTTGGATAGCCAGCAAGGCTTTAGCCTTGTCAAGACAGAAGGCTTGGAACAATATATTGTATGATTCTTCACACACCCGATCTTGGCGCAGATCCCCTTCCCTTGGAGGGCGTTCTTCCGGCGGAAATTTTGGAATTGGAGGAGGAATTCGCACAAGCAGAAGCACCTATTGTAACGCGGTTGGTAGCCCAGCGGACGGAAGAGGAGCTTTTGGTCAGTGGTACACTCCAGACAACCGTTCGACTCCAGTGTGGACGGTGCTGCGCCTGGATCGACTGGCCTATCCACGTAAACGGGTTTCTGGTTCGGTTCCAAGAGCCTCTGGATGAATGGATTGACTTGACTCCGGCGATTCGGGAGGACATACTGCTTGCGTTACCGATCGTTGCTACCTGTCCGCCGGGTCAGGTCTGTGAGTGGGAGGAGAGGCAGGCTCCACCGGCGGAGCCTGTACATGGACAGGACGTTTGGAAGGCGTTGGACCAGCTTAAGGAATAAGGCTGTGGGAGTACCGAAGCGTATTACATCTAAGTCAAGACGGCGTTCACGACGCGCTGCCAATCGCTGGAAACCTCCGGGTCTTTTTGTCGATCCTGAGACCGGAAACGTTCACCTCCCCCACTCGGTAGATCCCGCAACGGGTCGTTATCGAGGTCGCCAGGTTCTCACGAAAGAAGCTGAAGAGTAGGCTTCCTTCCGGAAGGAAGGCTCATGAAAATTGCGCTCGACGCGATGGGAGGAGATTATGCTCCCTCCTCGCCCGTGGCAGGCGCAGTTTTAGCCCTTCAAGAATTTCCCGATCTTGAGCTTTTGCTTGTGGGCGACCAGACGTGTCTGGAACGGGAACTCCATCGTCATTCCCTTGCTCCATGGCAAGATCGGGTCCAGGTGGTCCATACATCTCAAGTGGTGGCGATGGGAGAAAGTGGGATTGAAAGCGTGCGCCGGAAAAAGGACTCGTCCATTAGTCGATGCGTCGAGCTGGTAAAAAACGGGGCGGCCTCTGCCCTTGTCTCTGCAGGTCACACAGGTGCAACAGTTGCCGCAGCAACCATCAAGCTTCGAACGCTGCCAGGCATCGATCGACCGGGGATTGCCAGTGTGATTCCGGCTGAGGAACACCCCTTTGTTCTTATCGACTCAGGAGCCAACGTCGATGCGGAACCAGCCGAGCTTGTGGCTTATGCGTTTATGGGGAGCATTTACGCAGAACAAATCCTTGGAATCGTGCGTCCCCGTGTCGCTCTTTTGAGCATCGGTACAGAAGATCTCAAAGGCAACGAGCTCACCCGAGAAGCTTTCAAGCTTTTGACCAGGAGCTCCCTAAACTTTGTGGGAAACATTGAAGGAAGAGACTTATTCCAACGACCGGTGGACGTTGTGGTATGTGACGGATTTGTGGGAAATGTGGTGTTGAAGACGGCGGAAGCTGCAGCACGGGCTGTCATGGACTGGCTCAAGCGCGAGTTAAAGAGGAATGTTGTACGAAAAATGGGGGCGTTTTTGGCACTGGGCGCGTTTCGGACGATCCGCCGCAAAACGGATCCGGATGAATACGGAGGTGCGCTGCTTTTGGGGGTAAATGGTACCTGCATTATTGCTCACGGCGCTTCCTCGCCGAAGGCCATCAAAAATGCGCTTCGTGTGGCTCGCGACAGCGTCAAAGCAAACGTCAACGGAGTAATCGTGGAGGAAGTGCGCAAATATCATGAACAAGGACATGGACCTAGGCTCGATGTGCTCTCCCCTGCCTCGTAGCGCTTCTGTGATCAGCACTGGGCTTTACTTGCCCACTCGGGTGCTTTCGAATCACGAGCTTGAGAAGATGGTGGACACAACGGATGAATGGATTCGTTCTCGTACAGGAATCCGGGAGCGAAGAATCGCTTCTGACAAAGAAACCCCCTCCTTCATGGGGGCACGAGCCGCCGAAATGGCCTTGCGGGAAGCTCAGCTCCTCCCTACAGATATCGATCTTCTTTTGGTAGCCACCACCACACCGGACACCGTCTTCCCTTCTACAGCCTGTCACATCCAGCGCGAACTTGGTGCCCGGCATATCCCCGCTTTTGATATCCAGGCAGCTTGCTCCGGTTTTCTGTATGCCATGTTCTTAGCAGGCCAGTGCATCGCTACGGGAGCCTACGAGACCATCCTGGTGGTGGGAACAGAAAAACTTTCCACCATACTGGATTGGGAAGACCGCAATACGTGCGTCCTTTTTGGAGACGGAGCCGGGGCTGTCATCATGCGGCATTGTAAAGGGAAGCGTGGGATTCTCTCCTTTGAATTGGGAGCTGATGGCTCATTGGGAGACCTTTTAACGGTTCCGGGAGGCGGCGCACGGCTGCCCTTACGACCCGATAATATCCATCAAAAGCTCCATTATATTCGAATGGACGGCCGGAAAGTCTTCCGTCAGGCCATTGAAGCCATGGATCGATGTGCTAAGCTATGCTTAAAGAAAGCAGGGATCCGACCTAGTGATCTTTCCTGTATTTTCCCTCACCAAGCTAATATTCGCATCATTGAAGCGCTCGCCCAGCGATTAGAGCTTCCTTTGGATGCCTTCCATGTCCATGTTGAGCGCTATGGCAATACCTCAGCTGCGTGCATCCCAATCGCGTTACATGAAGCCTCGCACAGCGGAAGAATCCGAAGCGGTGATCTTCTACTCCTCGTGGCCTTCGGCGCTGGCCTAACCTGGGCCGGTATTGTGCTGGAGTGGTAGGAAAAACGACAGGCCGAGTCCAGCGCATGGAACAAGGAGAACGAGAGCTAGAGGATCGGGAAAGATCGGCCGTTCGGTCAGCCAGATTTTTTCGTCGCATCGTGGCCATCGGTACTTTCTTTCGTTTGAGCCTAGAGCAAAGGCAGGCTCCGAGTCTCGGAAGAGCCCAGGCGACGGAAAAAATTGCTGGAGGGGAAGTATCTGATTCTAACGCAAGCAAAAAAGGGGCTTCTCCCCGAGAAAAGTCCTCTGAGCCGGCAAGAGACTCTCCGAGGTGGAAAGAGCTTTCCGCAAGCTCTAAAGATGGGCGAAAAACTCTGCCCTATCTCCCATCACGATCCGCAACGAGTCCCTAGCGCACGTCTCTTTGGGTCGCTTGAGCCCTCCTACTGGAGACCCGCCTACGGAAGAAACTTTAAGCGGCGAAGCTTCCTTTTTTCCCAAAACAAGTCTAGGCTGCCCTCCGGACGCTCCACACCGTCCAGCTATCATGCGACAACGAAACACGCTGGGCAAGTTACCGCCGGCAACTCCCAGACCCACTACTAAATCCTTTCCACCGTCCGGATCCTTGGCCGAAAGCCGTGGTCAACCCCAAGATCGTAAAAAAGCAGAACATGGAGTTCCAATGGCCCATTGAAGGTCTTGCGTCTCAATGACTTACGACGCAATCACCGAAAATGAGCCGACCGAGAACCCCTTAGCGGGAAGCCGTACACTTTGTTACTGCCCGAATTCCCTTTTTACTTAGCTTGTCCTTGTTCCAATCGAAATTGCGTAATAAACGACTACAACTGGGCTCGACTCCCACCCCGTATATTTCGCGTGCTGACCATTTTTCGTAGGGAGCGCCAGCTTATCGCATTTCGGAAGGCGCAAGACCTGGTTCTCGACTTATCGGCAGTCTGCCCGCTCTCTCTCCTTGTCGCGTTTCGTTCGAACCAAAGAGCCGGCCCCCCTCCCCTTCGGTCTTTGCTCAAGTCCAAAGCTACCCTGTGGTCTCACTAACTTTTGTGCTTATGGGGCTGCGCGAGGCGATGATTGGTTCCCTTCGAGGATAAAACCAAGACCCGAGGCGAAAAAGTTTCTATTGCGATGCTTAGGCTATGGGCGAAGAAAAAAAACGCTTTTCTCGTTGAGTCATTCCAGGTCCCCTAATTTGGAAAATTACCTCCCAAATGTTTTCGTGGCGGCATAGTGCCGGAAATTTTCTCCGAGTCGAGCTGTCAAAAGCCGCGATCTTTCGGTTTTGGCTCGTCACTGCTGGTTCCTACGAGCGTGGCGAAAAACTATATGCGCCAAGGCTTCAAAACCGACAAATGCCTTAAGGAAAGGAAAGCCAAGTACCACCGAAAGCCAAGGCTTTTCGGAATGGCTTCCTTAACGACTTTCGAAAGACAGCCACGTGTAAACAACACCTCCAGCTTCCTACGGTGGAGAGCTCGGTTCAGCGGAAGAGCCAGATTCCGGTGGCCCATTCTCTGACGCAGGCGGCGGGGGCGCGGCAAAGGGAGGCGGCTCCTGGTTCCATGGACGATAGTTCTCCGACGGTGGTTCATTAGGATTAGCCAGATGGGATTGTGACGGCAATTGGGCCTCTGGCTGAGTCGAGGGTTTAGAGGCCTCACATTCCACGAACTTTCCATTGGCTAGCTCGTAGCACAAGGTTACTTCTTGTTCGACGGAGTTCGAACCAAGGTCCCTAGCGCCAAAAAGGTGAAAACGTAAAATCCCAGGCTTTGACCACGCATCCCGTTCTACATAGATGGTCTTATGAAAGTTCGGGAGAATCCAACCTCGCCGGGGTGCAAGCTCGCGGTAAAACTGCCAGGCCCTTTTGTCAAACTGGCCGTCAACGCGACGAAATTTCCCATCCTTCGGTTCCCGATGGTAGAGGTATCCCACGCTTTCTCCGCTCGCCCACTTCTGGCTGCGGAAGATCCACTGCTCATCGGGGGAAATGGAGTAGGTGGCAGCGTAACGCAAATGTTCCGGGCGATCTCCTTCGGTCAAAAGGTACCGCGACCCGTTACTTTGTTCCACCCAGGTGCGATAGCATGAATAGGGCTCCCCTGGCTCATACTCCTGGACCAACCGAAAATTGCCCTGAGGAGAAGCCACGGTCAAACGTTCGGAGACGATCCAAGCAAGGCAGGATCGATTGGACTGAACCAGGAGCGTTATGGCGAGAGAGAGAAACCAGAAATTTTTCACAAAAAACGATCGGCCCTGGTCACAAAAAACAGGAAATCTTCCTTTTGTTGCATAAAAAGTCTCCGCGCCTGTTTCTTTTAAGGGCCCCGCCGTAGCGAGCCAACTTGCGCAGCATACTCGAGATAGGTTTTGGAAACAAGCGAATCAATTTGGGCCCACAACGCGTCGGCCGGATCCCCCTCAAGCCAACTTCTTTTGAGTTTCACTCCCAAAAGAATTCGCTCAAGGGGAAGAAGGGAACTTTTGGGAGTTCCCTCCGGCAACTCCCAATAGACGTACGGCACGGACCCCCCCGCGATCCATTGGGTTTTTCCCCGCCATTCCCAGCCTTCGCGGTGATATCGAATGCGTACCCGTTTAGGAACAATGACCGTGAAACCATCTGGCTCCGGAATGAAAGGCACCAAGATGTAATACGCTTTAGCTCCGTTCGGAAGATGGATCCCAAGTTCCTGCATCTCCGCAGGGCCAAGCTCAGTCCCATTGTCAGGAAAGTAAGGGTCCAGCTTTAAAAGAGCGTCAGGAGACAGCGGCGGACGCGAAGCTTCCGGGCCGCTGGCCCAGGCTGCACTAAAAGAAAAAAGGAAAAGCGTGAGTTCTATGGCGATAAAGATTCTTTTTTTCATCGGAATTGGATTCTTTAACGTTGATGACACGCTCTTTATCCCTCCCCTGACCTTTTCATCAAAGGCTTGCCCTTCCCTCCTATTTTTTCGGAACAAAACTCACCTTCACCCATTTGCTCCTAATAGGCCACCTCCACCAGCAGAGCATTTTGAAACGCTAGTGTAGCCCTGATCCCCGTAGGTTTTGTCTGGATCGTAAATGTCGATGCGATCTGCGAAACCCGGAGTATCATGATAGGCAAACGTATGCATGCTGCCATCAGAAAACCGAACGCAAATTTGATCGCCGAATTTAGCTCCTAGGGCATCTCGAATGCAGGCGCCCAGTGCAATATCCCCCCGTTGCAGAGGTTCATCTCCATGGGCTCGTAACCCATTATCTTTATCACCTGGGTACCCATAATGGGTCGTGCGAACATGGGAGAGATCGGCTTGTCCCCCGTTACAGTTAATGATGTCACCAATCGAATCCCCATGGCAATGTGCCTGTAAAGTTGGAGGGTCGCCTATCTGAAGAAGAATCGTAGCCATAAGAAACACAACGAGATTGAAGCAAGTGAGTGATCCTTGTCTCATATCTTTACCCTCCATCATGTTTTCGTCCGTAAACTGCTTAGAGGAAGCTCATTTGTTTCGTTTTATCAATGACTATAGACTGGAATGGTTTGATAAGTACCAGGGTATTCAACCCCCGTAGCCGGATCCTTTCGGCTAGGAACATATGTGGAGCGATACTTCGGCATGGACGGAGTGTGACCTTCCGGCGGCAGCCCGTATTTGGCCTCTCGTGTCCACTTGTCGTTGAGAATCTCCGCAATAGCATCGGCTTTTCCCTCGGCTTTCCCCTGAAGATAAGCATCCATCCGTTTTCGGTCGGAAAATTTGTGGACGCCGTACATCGCAGCTGTTCCGACGATCGCTCCTACAGCTCCGGCGGTGTCCGACTTGCCGATTTCTTTACCGGCAAAAAAGCCGGCAGCTCCTGCGCCGGCGATGGATCCGTACCGTTCCAAGTTGTCGACAAATTGCCGGGTAGTACTGTCGTATTGCGAGTACGGCTGGGTTGCACATCCAAATGAAAAGATTGAGACGAAAGCAGACAAAAACCCGATCCGGATTCTATGGATTTGAGGGAAACTTTTGCTTCGCATAGGACTCAATACCTCCTGTCTTATCTGTGAGGAGGTTTTCCCAAAAAAGCCGCTCCGTTGACACGGTGGTCATCACGGTGTCCTCAAGTTTGCGAATCTCGGCTCCCCAAAAGAGATCCCCACCGCGTGCAGCGGCCATTCGCCGAATGGCATAACTCAAAAGAGGAGGAGATTTTTCGAGTGCCTTAGCGAAAGCTTCCTTCCACGCGTTCACCGCGTCTTTCTTTTGGTGGATCCAGTGGGCGACGAAGGGGGCCTGCCCCCCAAGCTCGATGCTGAGAAAAACGCTTTTTTCCCAGCGCTCGCGAAAGCCGTTCGATTCGAGGCATTGGGCGACAAGCGTTCGTGTTATTCCGGGATCTCGCCGGAGAAGTGAAGTGATTTCTTCATCCTGCGGTAGCTTGCCCATTCCCCTGGCCATTCGAGCGATGAGTTCCTTTTCGGAGGGAAGTTCCACAGTGTTTTCTGTGGCTTGAACCAAAAGGGAGTTAAGCTCACTTAAACCGTCCGCCTGGAGGATTGCTCGACAGACCATCTGTCGTTTGCTTGCGTCTTTCCATAGTTCCGTCCAAATGGGGACTGACGCGTCCGCAACGCCATAATCAAAGCTCGCAACTCCATCGAGAATATCCGCAGCGGCTCCGGCAATCGTAATAGCTTCGGAAGTTCTCTCTCGAAGGGATTCGGCCGCCGGAAGGTGGCACAAAATCCCATACCATTTCCAGAAAGCATCTCGATCCATCCGCCACTGGGTCATCAAAAGCTCTCGTAACTCCTGTGCCAACAGGGTTTCACGTTTCAGATGGTTTTCGACCACGTTCCATCCTTCTCGATCGCTCCACTGGACAAAAAGATCGATAAAACGTTGAGCTTCCTCGTTGAAGATGACGCTTCCCTGGCGAATGGCCGTTCGCAACTGATCATCGGCTCGTTTCAACCACGACGGGTACTGGGAAAGTGCCATTCCCCCTTCTGCAGGCTTGCGGAGAGCCACCCATTGTCCAAATGCTCGAAAGGCCTCTGGATCGTTTTGTAAAAGCGTATCGGCCCACGCCAGGGCGTACGAGGGTGAAAAAAGAGGTAGTTTCGGTACGCTTCTCCGGAGAAAGGCTGAAAGGCTTTTTGCGGCGCCCTCACAAAAAAGAGAGCTCCATGCCCAATCGCTTGCGCGCAAAAACAAAGCGATCTCACCAGAAATCGCCAACAGGCTGTCCCTCGTTAATTCTCCTTGGGCGTACGCACGACGGATGTCGCTGGTAGTTTTGTCTTTGGTTACTTCTCCGCTCCGCCACGCAGCCGTCTGCTCCAACCGATTGATCCAAAGGGGACCCGCATCCCAGATGCTCTCCAGCGCAAGCCGGGCGATGGATTCCTCCCGGATCATTGCCTCCGTCAGAGCTTCCCTGGCAGCTTCACTCAAAGCCTCAGCAGGTCGCGTCAAATGCCACAAAAAAAAGTCCTGATACCGCTCATCCCCGGCAGAAAGCTTCTGGAGAAGCCTTTGGTAGGCTATGTCCTGAAATGCCGGATGATACGGCCGATCTTTCCCGACAAGCCCCTCCCAAAGCCAGCGGCCACGCCCGACAAGCTGAGAATGGATCGGATCGACACCTAAATAATGTTCAAAAAATTTTTTTCCTTCGGGAGTGTGAAAAGCATGGACAAGAGATTGACATGCAAAGCGATAGGCCGCCTTGCACTGCATTAGTCGCTTCTGATATTCCTCCCAGTAAGCGGGATCTGTTGTCAGCTGTTGCCAGCACTGTTGCCAGACAAGATCGTAGAAAGTACCCGCTTTTCGTGGAAAACGGCCCAAAACATACAGAGTTCCTCGCGCCGTATTTTCACCTAGGCTTAATTTTTTTCCTTGCTCCCAGCGTTCCTCCCAATCCTGGGGTGCGCACGTGATCGGTGCGTTGACAGCCCGCAAGGCGGTCTCCATGACACTGTCCGGAAAGGTTTGTCCTTCCTTCGACCACCACGCGGAGAGCGCAAAGAGTCGAGACGGCCCGTCCTCGGGCATTTGAAGGACGTAGCGTCGCAGCGGGGCAATGCTTCTTGGGTTACCGATAAGAGCCCACCATAGTTGGCTTTCTTTTTTTTCGGTTAGCTTGCGGACTTCGTCGCGGGCACTCTGGCCCCCTATGTGAAGGAGCTCGAAACTTTCTTCCAAAGCGTCAGCAAGCAAACCGTCTCCACGTCTGAGATCTTCACTGACGACTTTTTGCGCTTCTGTCCCCCGCATCCACCGGAGGATGACCGAGTCAAGCCATTCCGGAGTCAAGAGTGAAGAACCCTCAGAGTCAGACAGTATCCACTTGAGGACCCGGTCAGCGCCGCCACAGCCCGCGAGCACTGGATCTTGGTCAAGTTGTTCATCAACTTGCAGCGCAAAAGCGCAGGTGGCCAGTAGAAAAACCCCCAACGCTGCGGATCCTGACAGTGAAGAAAAAATACTCACCAACGGGCCTCCTTCCCTTCAGCAAAAAGACTTGATCTTAGCTCTGGAGTGCTCTCAGATGGTAAGGAAGGCTTTGGAGCGGATTCTTGAACCCCGTTGACCTCCCGCTGGAGCATCGAAACATCATGCTCCGCCAACACCCCTGTGGGATATCGACGGGCCAGAAATTCCACCGCCTTGCCCATGTGCCCACCGAACGCGTCTAAGGCAGCTTGCCACACCGGTTGATCCTGTGGGGTCGTTGTAGTAATCCAGTACTCTTCCGGTTCCATTTCGACCCGAACAATCCCGGAGAGCCTATCCATCCCCCTTCCCCGCAAGTAGAAAGCCTCACGCCACATCTCAACGGCTCCATGGGGATGAACTCTCGATCTTTGCTTGAGATTAAGAAGACAATCTCTTTGGCCTTCGGTAAGCTCGAGCTCACGTACAGCAAACTCCACATGTGCTTCGCTTCCCTGAGGCAGCATGAGCCAGGTATCGACATTTTGGATAACCGCTTTTGCTACTTTCGGATTGTCCGCCAAATCCAAAATCGCCTGGGATTCCCCGATAACTGCGCAACGCTTCTTCCGATAGGTTTTAAAAGCATCAATAATGAGATTAGCGGTGTATTCGTTATTTACGTGCTGCCACATCTCGCCAAACACAAGAATTTTAAAAACATTGGGATATGTATAAATCAAATCGGACACAAAGAGCGTCGCTATCGGAATGAGAACGCGGGCTAGTCCCTCGTCTCGCGAAACATGCTCGAAATCAAAATGTACGATTTTACTTTTTAGGTGAAGTTGCGTTGCACCATTAAACCACTGTCGGTACCTTCCGTCGACGAAAGGCTTCAATCTCTCAAGAAGAGAAGAACCGTCCGTCCGATAGCTCAGCTGTTTACAGAAATCGTCCAAAGTAACCAGTTTGGCTCGAGCTTTCACTGCGTTCGAAAAGGTTTGCCGAGCAACCGTCTCGATAATATTGCGTTCAGCTGTGGTCAAAGGTTGGTCGTTTTTTCCAACGGCTAAAATCTCCAAACATTGGACCACCCGTGACAGTTCTGAGGCAGTGGGTTCCACGAGGGATTCTACTTCCTTGCGCTGAACGTAGACTTCGAAAGGGTTAAAACAAATAGGATGTTTGGAATCCAAGCGAACCGTCGCCCCTCCGAGCCATTGAACGAGTCGATCGTAACTGGTTCCTTTATCAATGATGATGACAACCGATTCTGGTGTTATGGCGCGAAGCAGGATGAGCTGGGCAAGCGCACTTTTTCCCGAACCCTTGACACCGCTAATATAAAGCATCGATGCACCTTCGTTGCGCTTGTCTTCGAGATCCAAACCCACAAGTCCTCCAGTGGTGTTCCCAAAAAGGAAAACAGGACGTTCCTCGCTTTCAAGACCTCGGCAGATGGGCATGAGGTCTGCCGCCATGCGGCAGCGCACGAAGAAGGGGCGTGTCAGGGGCGCATAGACGCAGGGCATATCGGAAAGGAGAACCGGAAGGAGCCCGGTTCGTTCTACCCAACCACGAGCGCGCGCAAGATCTCCAAAACGGTTGAGCAATAGCTTCTGACGACGCCGGACTTCTTCTGGATCCTTGTGCCAAAGATGGACCGTCAGTTGGATTTCTACCAATTCATCTTCACCCGACCGGAGATCGCGCAACAAAGATTGCGCTTCTTCGATCTGCATCCAAGCTTCGATATTATGAACCCCCGATTCTCTTCGGTCGTCATGAGGTTTATAAAACATTTCAATCGCGTTTAACCCCAGCTTCATCCGTTGGTCCGCAGCATCGATCCGATGGCGAAGTCGTTCCATCCGCTGGAGCTTATCGGTTCTACGAACGGTCAGGGTGACACGGACGTCCCGGAATGGCAGGTTGACTGTGAGACGTTCGATATCTCGAGGACGTGTCTCTAGAGGAAGCCCAACCAAAGAGACTACGGAATGATAGTAATCCCCAATCTGAAGAACGTCCCGAGTGAGATTGACCTCTTGAACCATCCAGGCATCTACAAACGGCATCCGGTGATAATCGTACTGGACACGCATTCCTCCTTCGACGGCTAGACCCGGATTCCATAGCCGAAAGAAGTAATCAGCCAATTCCTCAGGCCCCATGGGTAATAAACGGGCTCCCGCACGCCGAAAAACATCCATCAAAACCTGTTCTGCGGCCGAAAGAGTTGCCGCGGCTGCGTCAAACTCATCCCTTGTGATCCTTCGTCTTTCGATGGCTGCGGTGCTTCCTCCGTGCACCCGTTCTTGCCACTCGCTTTTCCTTTGGCTTACAGCAGGGAGGGCCGAGACAACCGAGTGAGTTTCGATGCGAACAAGGCCTCGCTGTAGCATCCGGTTCCAAAGACGGTGAACCTTTCGGCGTCGCAACCCCGCCAGGCGCGGGTGCGTTGGGATTTTGGCAAACTCGCTTAAAAGAGGTCCGTAATCCCCGTTGCACGTAAAGAGATGCTGGGTTTGAACAATATCGGGCGGAAGTTGCAATAAGATGAGACGCAACTGGTTTTGAAGATCGATTAAGCGCTCGACGGTGGCGATGTCGGACTGGGGGAAAAACGTACGATACATCGCATGAACGGCCCCAAATTTGTCGACCACATAGCGGTCGTACACGCCGCAGTACGGGCAAGCATCCGCCCAATCAACGTACACGGGCGCGCCCTTCGCGGTAAAACTTTGGTTTTTTAGAAACAGTCGGCGGAGATTTCCAAAGAGTTTGGGAAACTGTGTTACTTTGCCTTCCATAAACAAAAACCATCAAACGAAAATGCACTCCGGACGAAAGGGTTCTTCTGGGTGATGAAAACGATGTTCGTAATGTTTGGGGAGCTGGTACCAGTCCAGTATGAAGCGGAGAAAGTACTTGGGCTTGTCGCGCAGGTAAATTCGCAAAAAGAAGTAAACTAAAAGAAAAACTACGCAGCTGGCGAAGAAATTGCCCGTAAATTTATGCCAAATGAGGAAACAAAACGTTGGGAGGAAGATGGAAGGTCCTTCCAAACCAAGGAAGGTGTCCTTCTCGTTGGCTAAAACGACGGACTTGGTGGCAGGAAGCTCCTTTGCAGAGTGGGTCTTTTCCGGTGGCCATGAAGCCACCAAGGGCGAGGAAGGCCCAGGAGAAAAGCCTCCTCGATAATAGGGTGATGGCAGCGGTGCGGGATACATTGGTAGAAAGTTTTGTTAAGTCTGGGCCAAAGAGAGAAAGACCCCCCTCTTGGCTAAGGAGAGCCTTTCTAGCGGGGATTTATCATTATCTGGCCACCGATTTAAGGGCCTGTGCTAAGTGGGGACCTCCATAGATGATCGCAGCTGCCACCAGCGCACCGATGGTGAAAGCTGGCCGGTTGAAAAACCACATGATCGCGCCGAACACGAGCATCACAATGGCAATCTGGAACGCCCAGTCGGTGACAAGGTTCCGGACGTTGAAGATCACCTGGCCGCTGTCTCCTGACTCTGGGGGAGCGACATTCGTCCCTCCTGCCACCTGGGCGCTAAGGTCGCCAGCTACCAACACCAAAGCACAAATCCCTGCAAACAGGGCCATCCTCCAAAAAACGGAAACGTGCGTATATGTCTTCATACCGTTAGTAATAGGGAGGTCTTGAAAATCGTGCTGGGGTCGATGCGATTGAGAATGCTTCCCAGTGCGTCCTCTTGCCCTGCGATACACTTTGCTTGGACGACCAAGCGACTAAGAGACACCTGAAAAAGTTAACACGGCGTCGGCTTTGCAATGTCCAGAGGAAAGGAGCCCTAGGGCACCTGTTGCGTTCGCCACGTGTCCCTTTGAAAGGCGACATGTCGAGCATACGCACCGGTGCGCATGAAAGGGGGAACGAAGCTTCGGCAGCGCAACGCCGTGAAGCGGAAACAACCCCTTTTGGGCTGTCTATCCTTAGGAAGAAGTAGGCGAACTCTGTCCAACCTTGGTCAATTTTTGCTGTCCACGTCTCTTGCCTGCCAACCGGATTGAATTTCGGGATACAACGCTTCCGGATCGTTCACGCTCACGCTGCTGGGTCGATGTGGGAATGTGGAGTGCACGCAGGTCTTGGGTAGAGTCCGGCTACCCGTCCTGCTCCTAGCGAAAGTGCAAGATCCCTAGGAAATCTTGTGGACGTCGCAGCAATCGGCAAACCCCTTCCCGTCGCGAACACAGTGACCGTCTTGGGAGGAGTGGCCGGAAGTGACGGCATCGTTGCTGCGGCGCTTGTGGCACGAGGGATGGTCTCTAGAGACAGGGGCTCCAGTAACATTTGGGTGCCTGCCGTGGTCAGCAGGGCTGATATTGGTGCTTTTTCAAAGACGCCTTCGGAGCTATGCACGCCCTCGCTCGATCCATAGGCTAAGGTCTATGGCAAGATTCGGCATGAAGGTAAGATCCTGATAGCCCAAGGATTGGTTGGAACCAAGGTGGGGTTTGGCTAAGAGCCTTTGTCGGGGGGGACACAACTTGTTTTTTTTAAAAAGGATCCACACAGCCAAGGAAAGGGAAACGGATCACATGAGGAGGATGAAACCATAGAAGTCAGAGGGATGCTTCTACCTTTTCCGCTCGTTCGGGGAGAAAGGAAATCCGCGGCACTTCGATTGGGTCCAAAGCAACTCCCTCGTTCCCTTGGAGAGATCGGTTCAGAGGTACTTTTCTCTTGCGGTTTTCCCAGTCGGATTGACCGGGATTCGCAAGTGGTAGGGGTTCTTAGTCGGATCAGGGTGGATCTCCAACAGGGGTAACGGGACGCGTTAGAGGGGCAAGTGCCCAGACCTTTTCCCTAGACGGCGTCTTGGGTTCCAGGGGTGCATTGCCTAACGGTCTTTCCTCCAGGAGAACGTCCGGCCACTGCTTGTGCAAAAGTTCGTCACAAGCTTCTGGGCAGAGGCGGTCGTGGGCGAGAGCTACGAGCCGTTCGACGGCTTGTCGATATGGCTGGTAGACAACTCTTCGCACAAAAAGAGGGCTATGCGCTTTCCATGCACCAACGCCACTGGCAAAGACTTCCGGTTCACCTTCCTTACGAGGAATGGAAAGCCAGACTTGCGATGCAACCGGATAAAGCTCTCCAGACCGAGTCAAATAGACGCTAAGGATTTGGGAAAATTTGAGGCACAGCGGTTTTCTTTCAGGAAGGGTTTCCTCCCCAATCGGGAGAACTGCCTCCAGCAGAGCGTGTCCGTTGCCCTGCCGGTCAACCCACCAAGGGATAGGGGCGGATCGATGTCCGTCGGCTTCAATCCAAGAGAGCACCCAAAGAGCTTTCGGTGTTCTAAGCACGGGAGCGCGAAAAAACGGGAGTAACTGGCTGTACGCCCCACTCAAGGGAGGCTTGGAAACCGCAAGTTCCAGCGGGTTCGATAATCTCTGCTTCTCCGTAGAAGAACCCTCAGAAGGTGCTGGGCTCAGAAAGGGCGTTCTGCGGCCATTACCGAACAGTTCGAAAATATCAGGGAACTCCACTGCTTGGAGCCAGCCGGCATGGAGAAGCCCAAGCAACGAGATTGCCCACCCATAACGGCTAACACTGACCAAGTCGAAACAAAAGAAACCTTCTTGCCGCACACGCATGACAGGAAAAAAACCGACCCATTCCCACGGACACACCTTTGTTTGCTTACGGAGCAGCCTTGGCCAGAGGTTCCTCTGTAGCGGAAGACTCCGACGGGATGGCTTCCCTGGGAGCTGGGCTATCCGATCCTGTGGCAGCCGGGGTTATGTTCTCCGGCTTCCCATCGGAAGGGGAGTGTCCTTCGCGGAACTTTTCGAGCACGCCGATATTTTGGAGAAGCGCTGCTTGCCGGCGGCTCAGCGCTTCGATCTCTTCCTCCAAACGCCGTTTTTGGGCTTCCACGTTGGAAGTGACCACAAACACACGGCCGTCTTGGGTTGTCACGTCAAAAAGGCCCGAATTTTTCAAGGGTATGATAAGGTCTGCGGGCGCAATGCCTCGAGTTTCGATCGTAATGATAAGGTTTCCTCCTAGCTCTCGGGCAATTCGTTTAAGCTCCAGAAATTCCCGAGTTCGGAAATCCACTACGATGGGTCCGTTCGGAAGTCCCTGAGCATCTCTTCCGGACGGAGAGGAAGCCTGGTCACGGGTCAAAGCAGTGTTAGCACACTCGTTCCCATCGCGAATTGTTGATCCTTCTTCCGAAGAAACGCTAACTTGAGAGTTCCGGGTCGAGGAAAAAGGCTCCTTCTTGGATAAAGGCTTGGTGGAGGCTTTAGTAGAGGCCGATGGTGTGACGGGCCGGTCCTTGGGGTGTCCCTCCGTACGCACTGGTGCGCTTGTTTCGGATTCGGCCCCCAAGACCGGAGAGCTCAAGGAGGATAGAACCAAAGTCCCTGCGATCGCGTACAGGCTGATTTTTTCCGAAACGGGTTTGGTTTTCATCTCACTTTTCTTATGAGGTGAGAACCAGTTCGGAGGCTGACCTGCCGTTTGAATGTCGAGTCTACATGCGTCGCACCCAATCGTTTTTTAGGAGGAGCAGCTTTCTAAAGGTGGTTGTTCGGTCGTAGAAGAAGCCGCCGCCAGTCTTTTTTCACGGGACGTCCGAATTTGAACGAGATTCGTGGGCCGGTAAGGAACACGCCCGGCTTTGCCGACTGGAGCTGCTTTGCGTCGATTGCGAGGAGAAAACCGGGGCTCTTTTCTCTCCGAAAGGGCTGGGCAGCCGAGGATTTGGAAGACCCCCTTCCACTGTTCGTCCCTCCCACCAAGGGAGCATGTGGGCCAAAAACTTACGGCAAACTGCCCAGGTTAAAAAGGGCACAACCAGTTCCCAAACCACAGCTGCAACAAGAAAGAGGGCCAAAACCAAAAGCGCTCCCAACTGCAACATCAAAGCCGTGGCTGCGTACCAAACCGTCGAAAGGATGGTATAAAGATGGGGAGAAACGTCTGCTAAAAGAGCCCAAAAGTCCCTTTTCCACGAAATTTCTCCTTCGTACGCTCGCAGCCAGTGCCACGTCTTGTGCCAAAGAGCTTCAGGTCGTTCTAACGCCAGCGCGTAGGCTTGGGTAAAAAGCTCAAATCCAATCGCTCCCCACAGCCCGTAAAGAAAAGGCAAGGCAGAGAGAAAAAGGATGCCTTCAATCCAGCTGACAAGGGGTTTGTGGGTTTTTACCCAAAGCACCGAAGGCAAAAGCACGCATCCTAATGCTAACCAGCCGTGCCACGCTAGCCCGAGAGCCCCCTGGTAAAAGAAGTCTAGGAATGCGAGAAGACCTTTCGCAAAGAGGTAGAGGCTTGTGGCCAACCATAAAAGCCCATGGGAACCCCGCCGAATTACCTGCGCTAACACCATCCCTACGACATGGTGTTCTGCAGAGCCACCAAGCTGAGCCTTCGATAATGCCTCAAGGGAACCAGAAACCTCTTTCTTTGCCTCCTCTAGGGTGGCAGGCGCCGAGGAAGCGCCCAAGGCAGACGAGAAAAGAATCCAACGCAGGTACTGCGGCGAATCGCGATGCAATCCACCAGGACCGTTGCGAAGCCAATCACTCCAAAGCTCGTAAGGACTGGAAAAGGTGGAGCTTTCCTTTTCGCTGCCTTGCCTCATAGCCGAGACCCCAAGCTGGATGGCCCGACTTGAGAACCCGAAGTCTTCAAGAAAACTCCAGTAAAAAAGAAGTCCTCCCAGGCCGGAATAAAGAACAATGCGAGCCCACAGGACTTGGGTGTTCATTCTACGGTGCGTGGCAAACGCTGCCGATACCCCCGCGGTTACTAGCACCCATGGATAGAGGATTCTTCCCAATCCTTTGGCTTTTCGATACAGGCAGACTCCATGCCTGGCCACGTGCTCTGTCATCCCCGATGAGGCTCTTGCGGATAGTTCTTCTTGCTGCAGTTGTTCACAGTGGGCACACAATGTCCCTAGCCACAATGCCAGGACAACCCCGCCAGCTATTCTCCGTGAATTGGACCTCATACCCCCCTGGGATGAGGTGATCGGTAGGATCACCGTCGTTTGTCCACTTTTCCGGCCGACTCGCAGGAACCCTTTTTCGGGGCCAAGATGGAGCAAAGATCTTGGGGTTCACCGTGTTCTTCGCCTCAAACACGGCAGAAGAACACGGAACGAGGAAATGGTTAGTACCTGTTCGAATCTCAACCCGCCAAACGACGGATCGTTCCTGAAAAACTTTGAGCAATCGCGAAAAGTCCGTGCACGCACCAGTGCTTATTTCATTTTTTGCGCCCAGTGGCGGGACTCCTCCCCTCGGGCGCTTGCTTCCCTCCAAACCTCAAACTGGACGTGCAGTTCGTTTCCCCCTAGCTTTTAGAATCGGCTATCCCGTGGAGAAAGGAACGGCATCCGGCAGACAAGGCCAATCCGGATAAGCTCCCTTAACCATCCCTGGCGGTGGGAAGTTTCTGGTTTCGACCTTCGAGAACCCGAAGGTCGGATAGGCTGCCTGGGGCGTCGGCTTCGGGTTGTTCGGAAAAAGAATTTTCAACCTTGGTGCTTCTTCTCTCTCCCATGTCGATCGGCTTTGTTTTCGACCCTTTCCCCAACGTTCTTCTCTGGACTACTCCCTGTTTGCCCTTGTGGATTATGCAAGTGTTTTGTCTTACGCTTTCAACACTCCCGCCGTCTCCCCCTTCTGCCTGTTCATTCCTTGCCGCTTCGCTTGCTTGTATACGCTCGCTTACCCGGCTGCCTGCTTGGATGTAGTCTGGTCTTTGGGAATTTCGCGGTTCCCTTTGGAAAGGGGTTGGTTCTTTTGGGTTTGCGCTCTTTGCATGCCCAGTTCTCAGTTGTGCATGAGGCACACTCCCCATGGATGCCGGCGCCCCCACGGCTCTTGAAAAAGCCTGTTTTCCACCTTCCCTTCCCTGTGGTGGCTTTGCGTTGGGCCAAGGATTTGTGCTGGAGCGGAGCCCCTCGTAAGCCTGACCGTAGGGTTGCTTTTCTCTTGGCGTACCGTTTGCGCGCTATTGGTTGAGGCGTTTCCGCTGAGCCAAGCTATGGGAGAAGCGCCGACACAGCTCTCTCTATGTGGTAACGGGCTTCGAGGGAGTGTTAAAAAAACCAACGCCAGGGATGGCCGATTTTTTCTCCGGATTGTTTCCAATACAAAGACCGCCGGGAGAGCATGTCTCTCCTGGCGGTCTTCGTGTTTGCGTGAGATTTCCTAAACCCGAGAAGCCGGCCCCTTAGAGGTTCTTGCCATTCTCACCATCTGTTGCCGAACCCTGAGTGTTAGAGTCATGGATGGCTCGAATTTGGTCGAGAATGGCGTGAGCCAAGCTCTGACCGTCCAAGGCAGCTTGTTGAACCATTGAGTCGTAAATTTCTTTTCTTTCTCTAAGAAGTTGACGGAGAGTGTCCCGGTACTGTTCAAGCTCATGGGAAAGATTCTGCGCAAACTGCTGCTGCTGGGCGTGGGCAGCGGCTACGTCTTGCACCAAAAGGGTGATCTCTCCAATAGCAGCATCTCCCTCCATGCTTTGTCGCAATGCATTGGCCGCTTTCGAAAGGCTTTCCAACGCACCCAACAAGCCCTGTTGGCCATTATCTCCAACCAAGTACCGAAGCATCTGGGTAGTGGCGATTTCCTGGAGTCGCACTTCGGCGATTCTTTCCGTGTTGGCCTGGAGTTGTGTTCGGAAGGAAGCCCAATGAGGCGTGGTCAGACCTGTTACAAGGGTTCCTGCGGCATTTTGCCAGGCGTCATTCTGAATGGCTTGCACACGTTGCAGCCTTCCAAACGTGACAAGCTGCCTTAAGAGCGGAGCTCTCCACCAAGACATCGGTTGCCATTGCTGCAGGGGCACGTTGAGAGCTTGACCGGGAACGGCTTTCTGAAGGGCCGTCAGAATCACATCCCTGGACGGGGCCAGCCACATAGGCAAAGGTCCCTTACCTCCGCTTTTGCCAATTTGGTAGAGTGTCTGCTGCCCCGCAAGGATACTCCCCAAGTTGGGAGCCAGAAAGGGGTTCATCCCGCCAATCGGCGAATAGTTAGCCCCTGTACCCTGGTTGGCCCAGAAAAGCACAACTTCCGTACCGGTACGGCTCCAGATGACCGCCATGTAGGTGGGATCAACCTCGGGTACAACCGGCCGGATAAAAGCCCCGTCTGCCACCATCTGAACCCCCTGAAGAGGAACATTCTGTTGTCCTCCCCCCGCTAGCTGTCCGAGCTCACTCATTGCCGCATTATAGACTGCTGGATACTGTGGGCTTTGCGAGAAGTTCTGGGCTAACTGCTGAGCTGCGGCAAATTGGTCGGAATTGAGGGGGGTTAAAATCTGTGGTGGGAAGCCTTCCAGTCCGATGGGCATCCCCGAATATCCCAAGATATTCCCCGCGACCATATTGGGGTTGATCATCCCCATGCTCCCGGGTGACGATCCTCCCACGATGCCCGGAGAACCTCCGGGAATTGGTGATGCGCCAGGCGTGAAAGCGTTCGGAGGCACACCCAAGGCGTTACCTGTCAGGCCTCCGTTTCTCAAAAGAAAAAGGGTCGCCCACAGCAAGGGATCGTTCATCCCGTTACTCCCAAAAAGGGGTACACTCCGGAGCATCCCAGCAAGATTGGAAAGCTCGCTGATCTTAGCCATTTTGGCGTAGGAGTTTTTCGTCCCTTGTGCCATGTCTTCAAGCCTTCCAGTATGGCCCATGGTTGCCTGGGTGTGTTGCTCGATTTGGTTAACATCCCCTCGGATGCAATCCAAATCCTGCTGGACCGTGGTTGCCCATTGCCCAGCCTGACCGATAAAGGCGTCTACGGAAACAGGCCGCCCAGCATAAGCTCTTTTCCACGGGAGCATCACGCATCCCATGATCAGGGTGACCGCAAGCCATTGGACGCCTTGGAACCGACGTGGGTACACTTGAACTCGCATGAATTGTTTCACCTCCTCCAGTGGGAATAGGGTGGTCCAAAAGATTTAGCTGCCCATGTGACAGAGCCAGCGCAAAAGAGATTCGACCCCCTTTCTTGCCCGTTCTGTCATGGGAAGGATCCCTACCTAGCTTGAAAAAGAGACGCTAAGAAGCTTGTGCCGTTTGCCCGACGCAGAGCGCTTCAAAGATGCCCCTCAAGCCCAAAGGCTCGGTAAAGAGGCGGTAAGGGAAAAAACCTTTCTCGGAAAAAACTTTCTCCACCTCCTTTGGCAATAGAGCTATCCCGACCAAAAAAGACATTCCCGCCCTCGGGGGCACAGGACTCCTGTAGCTGGAGCCCGTGCCGCCGTCCGCCAGACAAGTGACGGGAAGGAAAGGTGTTCGCCTATCCACAGCCGCACCAGAAGACCTTTCCTCTAGCACTCTTTCGATCGTTCCGGAGAGATAGGCTGCCTTCAAGTCCCGTGCTTTCTTCTTCGGCCTTGGATCCCAAATGGCTCCCTTTCGTTGGCTTTTCAAAGCGTGGCTTTCTCCTGCAGGGTCCTGCCGAGACTGGCTGCTTTGAACTCCTCCGCTAGATAAGAGCTGTCCTGTTTCGTTGGCACGTCGCATTGAAAACGCGTTGGGATTTTTCTCGAACTTGTTGCCGCACCCCTCCCCTTTGGGATGGTTGACTTGAAGCGGGACACAGCCATCGGAAAGCTGACCCACGTGGTGGGAAAAAAGACCGGGACGGAGTGTTTCAAGGGTTCGATAGGCCTTTCCCAATTGGGTATGTGAAAAAAGCTTCCCCGGCTTCTGTGTAAATAAGGCAAAGGCAAGATCTTCGGCGGAATCTTTTGGCTTTTTCTCGGCGGCGGCGCACACACAACCATCGATACAGTCACCAACACTGCCGATTCTTACTTACATAGTCTCCAATTTGTAACAAAAATGTTACAAATATATGACATTTGTGTGAAACCTAGGGGTATTTTTTATAACGTCTTGATTATGAGATATTTGCTTTTTTAGATCGTTGAAAAATGATGTGCAGATCATCGAAAATGTAAAGATTTCTTAATCTAATAGAAAGAAAAAATCTTATTGCTTTATGGGTTTTTAGATCCTACTTTTGCTGGCGTGGGATGGAACACGGGGGAATCGAGCTCTTGCAGGGTGCTTGCCGCGGGAAGAATGACCTTGCGGCACGGGTTGAAAGGAGCAGGCAGCCTGTCTCCTTTCTTGGGTTGCAAACCCCAGATTCGAGCACAGGCTCGCCTGCCCCTGGTTACAGCACGCTGGGAGATTTCCCAGGAACCCTGGGGAAGCGAGGTGGCCTGTTCCCGATCGGTCGTGTTCTTCCCCCCAAAGAGCTGACTTTTCCGATGACGGGCGGGGAGGAGGTGGCTCAGGGCAAAGCATGCCAGGGTGAAGGACGAAGTGTTGGTCGGTCTCCAGCGCAACATCCGAATCATCCTGGCAGATATCAACT
Organism: Candidatus Methylacidithermus pantelleriae; assembly: GCF_905250085.1. Classification (GTDB taxonomy): domain Bacteria; phylum Verrucomicrobiota; class Verrucomicrobiia; order Methylacidiphilales; family Methylacidiphilaceae; genus Methylacidithermus; species Methylacidithermus pantelleriae. The sequence goes on along the minus strand of NZ_CAJNOB010000070.1, from coordinate 10,831 downwards.
GGTGAAGGAAAAAAACGTAAACGCGCAAAAAGGGTTGGAGGGAAACAATGAGCTTAAAAGGAAAGCAAACGAAAAAGGAAACAAAGCCGACTTTTTCTGCTTTCGATGCTTCCGACATAGAACGAGTTCCGATCAATGTCTTGCAACCGGCAGGATGGAACCCTCGAACGACCCTGGATCCGCAAGCGATTCGAGACCTGGCAAAAAGTATCGGTTCTTGCGGGCTCCAGCAGCCCATCGTGGTTCGGAAAAAGCCTGATGGGAAGTACGAGATTGTCGCTGGGGAACGAAGATGGCGAGCCCTTCAGCTGCTAGGCGCCACGGAAGTTCCTGCCATTGTGCGGGAAGTGGATGATTTAGACGCCTTGAAGATTCAGATAGCGGAAAATGTGCAGCGAGAAAGCCTCAATCCCATCGAAGAGAGTGAAGCGCTCAAGCGGCTGCAGGAGACGGGGAAACTGTTGATCAAAGAGGTGGCCGAGACCATCGGAAAACATCGAGACTATGTCTCAAGAATGCTACTTTTGAATCGGTTGCCGGAGGCCGCAAAAAACGCTGTGCGCGCGGGCAAGATCACAGCCCGATTAGGATGGACGATTGCGCGCATCCCGGTCGAACATATTCGGGCGAAAGCGGCAGCGGAAGCCCTGCAGAAGGATTGGGACTCCAAAAAAATCGAATTGTGGGTTCGTAGCAATTTCACCTTGAAACTCAAACAGGCTTGCTTCCCGCTTCACTCCGAAGACTTGGTTCCCGGAGAACCTTCCTGCGTCGCTTGTCCCAAGCGAGTGGGGAATGCTAAGGACCTCTATCCCGAGACGGACGACGAGTGGATCTGCACGGATCCTGAGTGTTTTGCAAAAAAACGAGACGCTTACTGGCAGCTCCGTTGTTCCCGAGCCGAAGCCGAGGGGATGGAAGTCCTGTCGGAAGACGAATCGTTTCGTGAGTTCTCCCCTGGGACAACCCGGCTCCGCAAGACTTCGGAATATGCGGATCTAGACACGCAGTGCTCCTGGGATCCTCAAGGTCGCTTATGGTCGACTCTTCTGGCCGAAGATTTGGTAAAAGACCCCGACAAAAAGAAAAAGAAGCGCCTTCGTGTCTTTCTTGCCCGAAGCCCGATGGGGACGATCCATACCCTGGTCCTCAAGCGAGAGGCCCTGTATTGCTTGAAGTCCAGGAACTATCAATTTGCAAAAGATCTATGGGCTGCGGTGGAAGAAGAGCGAATCCAACAGGAGAGACAGAACCAGTACAAGGAATTTATCCAGATGTCGGTTTCTAGTCTCGTCTACGAAGCGGCACAAAAGGTTGCCAACGGAGCCGACGTTCCGATCGAGGATTTACTGGTGTGGTGTGCGACCAGTATTCTCCCGCGTGAAATTTCCGAAACCATCCTGGCTCGTCACCGAATTGAGTGGTCTCCGGAAGAAAACCCGAATCCTTTTGCCAACGAAAAGCGAAGGGAAACCCTCCTTGCCCTGCTGCTAGATCTTCTGGTTATGGCCAAACTAGCCTCCGAGCCGCTGACCGACGTTCCGGCGATCGTCCGTGAACTGTGTACACGGTTAGACCTGGATCTTACCAAAGCCGAGCAGGAAATTCGTCATATTCAAGACCAGAAACCGGCGGTTCGGGTGGGACAGAAACCCCAAGCTCGAGCGAAGCACGACGTTGCTTAGCCGACGGAAAAGCCTAAGCCCAGAGCTTAAACTGTCCCTACCCCTCCCCGGGAGTTTTTCGCTAGAAAATCCGTGGCCCGGTGGAGCCGGTGGACTTGCTTCGCAGCCAACCCTTGGCGGAAATGTCCCGCTGTATCCCTTTCTTGATTGCCAGCTTGCGGACAAGCGAGCCACACCTCTCGGTCGCTTACCATGGCACGAAAAAAACCACTACTTGATGAGGCTTAGCCAAGCGCGATCTTTTAAGCAGCGGCTGTAACGTTTTTGCCTATCGAGCCGACGTCACAAGCCCCTGAGAAAGCCACCTCTCGTCCGGGATCATGGGACTCAGGTGCTAGGAAAACGATGGTGCAATTTTATACCCGGATCCTTCGAAAGCATAATCTCTTTTGGTCCGAAGGCAGGAATCAAACCATCGTGCGCACCACACGACGCGCCGCGTCCTTGATCGAGCCGTTCGACCTGAATAAGAGCGTACTGCCCATTGGCTCGGGCGTTTCCCCCTTTGAGGGGTGCCGACAGCTAAAAAGGGTATGGGCACGTAAGGCTCTGGATCGTACTATATCCCGATCAAGTTAGCTGGACGGGCCCAGCGGCAGGGTGTTGGCTACAAGACGACTTGGCGGATGGGGAAGCAGAGGCGTTTGCCTCTTCCCGCAGAATAGTTGTCGCCCGGGACAGTAATCGTGCACACGGAGGCGGAGGCGGCACCACCCGGTAGCGTGGCCCTTTATGCGCGTGTGTGCGAGCGCCGATCCAAAAGCCGATTGAGACAGACAGGTGGCTTGGGTTTTCCGAGTTGGCCCTCAAACAAAGAGTTGGGGATCGTCAAGGCCGTCAAGAAGGTCGGCTCGGGGATGAACGGCCATCGCAGGGGGCTTGTTGGGCAGGTGTGTGATCCACAGGTTGGCGTCATCCTGGTCGAGCAGCGCGACCGAGTGATCCCTATCGGTTTCGAGTACCGGGAAGCGGCATGGACCGCGCAGGGCCGATCTATCCTGGTGGTGGGTCCGAATGGGATGATCGACGATATGGTGTGCCATCTGTATGAGACCCTTGTGTCCTTGTGTGCTAGGCTTTACCGGAAGAGATTTGCTCGAAACCGCGCCAAGAAGGCGCTCGAAGCGATCGCATGAGGAAGCTCCGTGTTTTCGCTTACCCGACGCGGTTTGCGGGTGACGGCCGAGCAGGGGGAGCTGCTTAAGACCTATGCGGCGCTCTACGGGCGAGCGCAGTGGGTTTTTCTGCAAGATGCGGGCTCGTGTTTCGCTGAAGAAAATTACGCGATTCTTCCTGCCGCGGTTCGGCTTGGCCGTCCCAGAGTTCCATGCCCTCCGGGTCCGAGCGTGAAGGAAAAATCGCTTCGATCGGCGAGCCGCGGCCCGAGCTCATTGATCAGGCTAAGGAGCGGGATCCGGAGCGCGGAAAAGCTTTTCCGCGAGCCCGAGAAAAGAAGCCTGCATCGGACGGATGGGAGAGCCCAAGCCAATACCTGGTTCTCGAGCGCGTCCGCCTCGCCTACGGCGAGCAAGTAATCCCTCAGGCGCTCTCCGCAAGCCGGATGGTGACCACGACAACCCAAGACCGATACACCGGTCCGGAGGCGGAGGGATTGGCGCTTAAGCTACCGCTTCGTGCGGGATAGAAAAGTGGTAGCGGGTGGTTGCCAAGCGTCGAGGTGCGGACTCCTTTTCTGGGGGCACACCGCCTTGCTGGAGGTGTCGGCATCGACACGAACGAGGATCATCGCGCCTTGGGCAAAATCGGCCGCCTGGGCAATCTCGCAAGAATCCGCCGCCGGATCGGACTGAATCTTCTTGGCAAAAGGGAGAAGCAGGCCAAAGAGATTTTTACTGGTGCGTGCAAAGAGATCACCCGGGCCCGTGCTGAATCGGGTAAGCCGCTGGTGATCGAACGATGGAACCTTCGCAAGCGATAACTCGAGTTGGAGTCGGTAAGTTCCGTTCGAGCTTGCTTGCTCTCTTCCTTCGCCTATTGGTAAGGCGATCGTGATGGCTCAAGTCGGCTTTTGTTCGTGCCGAAGTCGAGGTGATCGAAGTCGACCCGGCCGACACGTCTGTGATCGGTGCGATCAATCACGCGCGTCGTCGTGGCACCCGCTCTTGCCAGGGGGGCGGCCTCGTGCTCTCGCTCCGAGAGGATTGGGTCTGTCTAAACGGCCGTGGGTGTGGGAGGCGGTAGCGCCCACCTGCGACGCAGGTCATGTCACCTTCGCCCTGCCCGCAAGCAATCGGACGAAGCATCTATGCTCCATCTGGCCGGCGCTTGGGAATAGGCTCAAAGCGGTGCATGCAGCGCATCTCCGGTTGAAGGCCAATGGCTTCCTCCCGGGCCTCTGCCGCAGAGAACGCGGGAATGGGCCGCTACCCGAGCTTTGCCTCTGAAACCTCGCCACGCGAATCCTCAGCAGCGCTGTTCGGCCAGCGTCCCGGATGATCTTCCCAGATAGGCCAATGGTTGGCTATGGTTTTAGGAACGGTATCCGGCGCAAATACGCATGATGCGTACGCCAAATTATCCGGACCGCCGTGCCGGACACTCTTTAATCAGCAGGAAGAGTCAGTACAAGGACGTCCTTCCCGGGAGGAATCGGCTTTTGCATGGTCTTGTTCCGGTAAGTCACTTGCACCTTCTTGTCCGGTTCAAATTCCACCACCAAGTAGTCCCCGGCTGGCGCTCGAACGGCCATCTTTTCTCCAGGCTTGCCGACCGGGATCTCCAAAGACTTTAGGTCTGTGGCACGCGGAGAAATACTATGAGCTTCGGTTGTTCGAGTTCCCCTCGGTTCCTCTTCCCCTACCGTGGCGAAGGAGACAGTCCGTGTCGTGCTGCCCACAGCCTGGTGGACACCCGCTCCTTCTGAGGGATCTCCGACAACGATGCCCGGAAGTGCCTTTTCCGGGATCGAATCCTGTTTGGCCTGGATATCGGTTTCTCCGAGACCCCTGCGCAGTTCTTCCGGCGGCAGAACTTCTGACATGTTTTTTTCCAACTTCTGCACGCGCTCGCGGAGAGTCACCAGGTCAATTTCTACTCCTCCATCGGAGGTGCCTGGATTTTTCTGGACCGGATCGGGAACGATCACCTGCCCGTTATCGGCTCTGAGGTAGGGTCGCCCGGAAAGTTCAGCCTCTTCCAAGGTTGCCCAATGACCCTGTTCCACAACCGTCCCTACGTAGTGCCCGCCAATCCATTGACCCGTCTTGGGGTCTACCTGAGCCTTCACCCATCCGTGATTGATTACGGGCAAAACGTAAGCCGGCTTTCCTTTGTCCTGAACGTCGTATGGTTTTGTATAGTCGTAACTGTTTTGGATCAGCGCGGGATCGACGGGAAGAGCGCCCATGCGCTGGCTTGGGTTACCTGAGCAACCGCAAAAGATAATCGTACCTCCAACGATGAAAGCAAAAGTAACGCACCTGTTATTCATATATCCTCCCTTTTATTTTTATTTTCCATAATCGGCTTGCGAAACATCTACATACTTTCTCAGATAGACACGAAATCGCGTTCCAGCCGGTACAAACACATATGGACGATATTCTTCCAAATCTTCAACCAAAAGCTCTTGTATCTTTTGCAGCGCAGATATGCCACCGTAGGTTCCAGCGTATTGATAAGCCCCTGTCATTGATTGATCCTTCGGGACCCCGTAGGGCCCGAGAGGGGTCATCGTATACGTATAGCTCTGGTATTGAAGGGCGTATAAAAACGACTGTCCAAGCTCTGCGGTCATCGGAGCAATGATACGCTTGGCCCATTCACTGATCACATACCCCTTAATACCCTCGGTTCCGTCAGTATGAAGGGCCACACCATCGATGGGTAAGGACCGGCCATCCTTTAAAATAATATGATCGAATCGGACCCTCATTCGGTCGCGCAGCTTGCCTCGGCTTGCGGTTCCCAACAGGCGGCAACCGGGTTCCAAAAGAAGATGTCCCTGGAAATAAAAGGGAAGCCAGACCGCACCAACAACATCAATCTCAGTATTGGAGGAAAAAGCACAGTTAACCAGGGCCGCTTCGATCATTTCACCCCTGGGCGCAAAGGTTTGAGGGTTAATCGATGAAAAATCGCCTTTTTCTTCCGTTCCTGTTGTGCCTGTTAAAGCGGTATCCGAAAGGTTTCGAAAGAGATATCGCTTGGCTTTCCAACGCGTCACAACGTGTTGGGGAGAAGAGGATCCCCCTTCCGCCAGAGGGGTTTGAGTCATAAGGCCTCTGGGAACGGGGGCTTCGCGATCGGGCGAAGGAGTATCCCCAGGGTTAAGTGCGATTTTTTTGCCAAAAGAGGGGGAAGTAATAGCTACCGGAGGAGCGGGAGGTTTAGGAGGAGGAGCTTCGGGGGCCATGGTTTGAGGGATCACGCCCGAGAGGGGAGTCTCTTTGCCCTTTTCGATCAAAACCTTCTCGATCTTAGCGGGTTTGGTGGGGCGTTGGGGCTCCGTTTTTTTAGCCGAAACACTTCCTTTGCCCAAAACCTCCATGTGGTGGTACGTAACAAAGGCTTCCGTCACGATCCGGCGGCAGAAATCTTTGAGGGGAATTAAAGGCAAAAGAAAAAAAACAGTTCCAACCCCCAACAGCCCGGCGAGTGCAAGAAGCAAACCCTTTCGATCCCACATAGTTTCTTATTGGCTACTCCGTTTTCCAAACGAGTTTAAAGGGTTGTGCTGGGTGGAAAGGTGGATCTAAAAGAACGAGAAATCCGCTCGTAGCCCTTCCAGGGGGAAGAACTTCGTGGTTCACGGAAACGAAATCAGGAATGAATCGGGAATTTCCAATGGCGACCCGGAGACTTGATTCATCGAGTCTGACTCGATAGGGGAAAGGATTACGCCACGAAAAGGAGATGGCAATAGGTCCCGAAGAAAACCGGTACACATAATAGTAATCGAATCCGGTCAGTTCGGAATGCTTAAAAATGGGGATCCGATGTACTTCTCGGGGACTGAGCGCCTTTTCCCGAACCAAAAGATCGTAGTTCTGGATAACACGAGCGATATCTGCTACCCCGCCGTACTGGCCATCGGGCCCAGAAGCCCACATAATTTTGTGGGCCAGGGAATCAAAGGGCGCAACGCGCAGGAGCGTCATCCCCGTAGCAAAGCTCTCCTCGACGAAAACATGGTAGGGGCGCGTGCGGTTCCCGCTAAAGAACACGACAAGTGTTGTATCGCCCGAACGGTCCATCGGGCGAAGCACCAGAGTCGAATTTTTCCGGCTAATTTCTAGTAGTTTGGGGTCCCCGACTTCCCAACCAAGGACTGGATCCGAAAACGCAAGGACCAACGGATATCCGGGTGCGACCCTCAGGATCTCAACTTGACCATCGTCTTGCTCAATGTCTCGAACTTTATTTTGAAGAAATTCCAAAAGCTCTTCTTCACTCAGTTCTTCGACTTTCTTTCCATTGATGGTAACCGGGGGAGCCTCTTCTTCCACAATGGGGTTGGGATTCTGAGAGGAAGGATTATCACCGTAGCCATACGGGAACGTTGGATAAGGATTTTGACCCAAAGCCCGAAGGCCTAGGAGCCAAAAAGACAATAGAACAAAGGTGGGCAAGAATCTTTTCATGAGTCGCTTGAACTACTTTTCGGTGGCAAAATCGAATCTTTGGTCGAAGGGTCCACGGAACCGGCCACGGGAACGGTCAATTGCCAGAGCTTCTCTCCTTCCGGTCCACGATATTCCTGCACGCCGTCAAGCCGGAGGCCTACCGGGTTATCCGGAGTGGGAATCACTTCGCTTAAATAAAAAAGGTGGATCACCTCTTCCGTGGTGATTTCTGGAAGGCCGTTGCGGACTCGGTAGCGAGCCCGGTTGGCTCGGGCGGCGATCGTTAAGTATTTGGGCCGTTTCGGGTCCACATAACGACGGATTTCACGGAGATCCCATACGATCCTCTGAGAATCACCAGAAGCCGCCAGTGGTCCGTACACATCCCGAAACGCCCGAACGACATGGGGGCTGACCCGCGAGCCTACGTCCATGATGTTGTACGAGCCCGGGTTAACCTCATAGAGGGCTTTACCGATCTCACGCAGGAAGTTGGCCACCATATCTTCTCTGAGACGAAAAACGTCGGACTTGGGCCAGACCACATATCCGGGAAGATCGAGAACAATTCGGGTGGGTTCGTGAATCTTGTACCATAACACTCCTCCTACCAGGAGGAGTGCTACCATTTGGGCGAAGCACAATACCAGAAGCCAGCTGTTGACGACGGCGATATCCTCTTTCCACTCCCAAACCGTCCGAAGGAAGCTTGGGAGCGCGGGTGGCTTCTCGACTGGATAGTTCTCGTCAGCCAGTCGTTTCGGCAAGCGGGTTTGATGCGGTGTGTTTCCTAACATAAGGCTGAGGATCAGCTCCCCTCACCCTTTTTATGAGGAGGACCCGTGAAATGTGCTGGCCCCAAAGGGCACAGCAGATCGATTCGCCTCCACCCTATTGGGAAGGAGGGAAAGAGAACCCTCCAAGCAGAGATCGGATGGAAGCTACGCAAGTCCGTGCCAGCGAAGCTCTGGAAGCCTTTCTCCTTAAACACCGGCTCGTACTCACCGAAACTCTTAAAGCTTGGGCCACCGCTACCGCGGATCAGCGCTTGGAAGAGTCCCTGGTGCTTTATTGTCGGCTCTTCCCATGGGATCGCTGGGCCGAAGTGTTTACGCATGGGATGGAAGAGTGGCCAGTCTTGTACCCAGTTGACCCTACCCACCCCGTTCCACCCAAAGCCCTGGAACCTGCCGCTCGACGGCTGGCTCGGGAATGGTACGCTCTGCTTCTCCAGGAGAACCCCGTTTTGGTCTTCGGTATCCTGAATCCCTTTGTTCTTTTGGAGCTGGAAAAGGAGCTTGCCTACCTTTATCCGGGGCAACCGAAACGGATCGTCCTTTTGGCCCCCCAAGACTACGCCAACTTTGTAGCCGCCATCGAACGCGGTCAGCTTGCCGATCCAGGTTGGGACCAAGAGGATCTGGCTCGATGGGCCGAGGCGCTGGGATTGGAACCAGGACTTTACTCGGCGCCCACTGATTTGGTCTCAGAGTTGTGGATGGCCTCAGAAAGCCGACCCGTGGTTCCACGAGGATCCGTCTGGCAGGCTGGCCCCTTAAGCGAGGACATGGAAGCTCTTCTTTGGAGACGGAGTGCTACCAATGCTTGGATCGTTACTCCTCAAGCACTCTCGGAAGAGCTCCTGGACCGGTTGATGGAGAAGCTTAATGCCAAGATTCGCATCTTTGCTTGCCCTCCTTCCTATTTTGAGGAGTTACGCCAGAGATTCGATGCTCAAAAGCCTCGCTCCCCTATCTTCTGGGGAGATCCTCTTCACGTCCGCGACTGGCCGATTTGCGATCTCGAGGACACGAACCGTGCCGGGATTACCCTATTTGATGCCCTTCTCAATCGAGCCCTCGACATGGGGGCAAGTGATATCTCCCTCGAGCCCAAGGTCGATTTTGTACGGGTCCGCTTTCGAATTCAGGGGGACTACTACGAACAGGCGCCGCTCACACGGCGCCAGTACGCGGTCCTTCTGGATCGCATTAAGCTTTTTGGGAACATGGCTCCCGACGCCAAAGGGATCCTTCAGGATGGCAGTGGGTGCCATCTCTACCGAGGAGTCCGATATGATCAGCGTTACAACATTGTCGTCGCCAAAGGTATGGAGGAAGCTGTTGCCATCCGGATCTTTTCAGCCCGAGTACCGACTCTTGCGGATCTGCAATTGGCCGCTCTGGAGCAGCGAACCCTCCTGTGGTTTTTGTCCCAGGGAGAAGGAATGTTTCTGTCTACCGGTCCCACGGGAAGCGGAAAAACAACGACGCTCTACGCCCTTTTGCATCAGCTTTCTACCCCCAGATGCAAGATCGTTACCGTAGAGGACCCAGTCGAGAAACACTTTCCGGACGCTCTGCAGATTGAAATCCGAGAAGAAGCAGGAATTACCTTTGAGCGCGCCCTTCGAGCCGTCGTTCGGCAGGACCCAGATGTGCTTATGGTAGGGGAGATCCGCGATAGTGAAAGCGCAAAGATTGCTATTAATGCCAGCTTGACGGGTCACCTTGTCTTAAGCTCTATTCATGCTTCCGATGCGGTCGGAGTTCTCGAACGGCTAGTCCAGAGCTTCGGAATCGACCGGCTCGTAGCCGGATACGCCCTTAAGCTTGTGGTTTCTCAGCGCTTGGTTTCGCCCTTGTGCCCTTACTGCAAGAAAACACGCCCGGCGACTCGTTCCGATCTAGCTCTCTTTCCCCCCGTCCCCATACCTGAACCTGTGGTGGCGGAGTCAGCAGGTTGTCTTGCCTGCCGAGGAACGGGTAGAGCCGCGAGGATACCCCTGATGGAACTTTTTCCGATTGACGGAGAAATTTTGGCCTTAATTGAAGAAAACGCGCCTCCTTGGAAGTTACGGGCACACAACGAAGGCCGAGGCTACAAAAGTTTAGCAACCCAAGCAGCAGAACTTTTTCTCACAGGGGTTCTTTCCCGAGAAGAAGCATTGCTTTTGTGTGCCTATCGTCGGGCCCATCCGGGAGGCTAGTCTTTTTCCCCTTCGCAAAAGGTTGTTTTGGCTTGTCAACGAAGCGCTCGGAGGGACCAAAAGGAAAGGATTGTCAAACCCTTGCCTTTTGCCACTGTGGGACGGCAGCCTTTGGTTAGGCTGAGGGCAAGCCAAGACCCCAAGCAGTGTGGGAACTCTTCAACCTATTCCTAAAAGGTATGGAAAAAGAACAACCGGAAATTCGACATAGCAACCCTCGACAAGGTCAATTCAGTGCTACCACCATTGCCTCACTGGCCGAAGAAATCCGGTGGATGCGTTATCGAAGAGAAATCCAGAGTCTCCCGCCCATCCCTCCCCGGCTCCTTTCCCTCGACAAACGCAAGCTTCCGGATGCAATCGCCTCCGTCTCGACCCCTTTTGGTTGGCTCAACCTCAAAGTGCCCCCAGACCAATGGCCGCTTTACCTGCGGAAGGTGTACGTGGAAGACCTCAACCATCTTTTTTTCCCTGCCCAGGAAGAGAGCTCTGAACTGCCTCCTGTGGTCCCCTGCGAGTCGGTGGGCTATTGCCCAAGGAAGCAGGACCAGCTGGAAGATCGAACGTGCCCC